>NZ_JBEXSJ010000042.1:0-74797 GCF_040613535.1 Kribbella sp. NPDC006257 | reverse complement strand
TGGTTTGGCCGGAGTTTGTCTTTGCTTGTGCTGTGTTGGCCGGAGGTGGGCAAGGCGGGAGCTGAGCGGGCCGGAGGTGGGCAAGGCCGGAGCTGAGCAGGAGCAGGTCTGGGGCTGGAGGGGAGTTGGGAGCAGGGCTGGGGCCGGAGGGGAGTTGGGGGCGGGGCTGGTGAGTTTGGGGTCGGTGAGTCCACGGGGGGTAGGGATCGGCTGCGGGTGGGCGGTGACCTGTGCAGTCGGTTTGTCGAGGTGTGAGTGGGGTGACGGGCTGTGGGGTGGTTTGGGGGGTGCCTAGACTTCGGGGATGCGGGTTCGGGGCGACGAGGGATTTCTCGGCTATGTGACCGAGCGGCTCGCGGGGTTGCCGGGTGTTGAGGCGGTTGCGTTGGGAGGGTCGCGGGCTACGGGGACGGCTGGTCCGGAGAGCGACTGGGATTTTGCTGTCTACTACCGCGGAGCGTTCTCTCCGGACGACTTGCGTGCGCTGGGGTGGCCGGGGGAAGTCTTCGAGATCGGCGGTTGGGGCGGGGGAGTGTTCAACGGGGGCGCCTGGCTCGAGGTTGATGGGCGGCGCGTTGATGTGCACTACCGGGATCTGGATGAGGTCGAGCATCAGCTGGCGGAGGCGCGGGAGGGGCGCTTCCACGTTGAGCGGCTGCTGTTTCATCTAGCGGGCGTTCCGAGCTACATCCTCGTGGCGGAGCTCGCCATCAATCAGGTGGTGCACGGCAGCCTGGTGCGACCTGAGTATCCCGAAGCCCTGCGCAGGCAGGCGTCCGAGCGCTGGTGGGGTGAAGCCCGGCACACTCTCAATTACGCCCGAGCGGCCCATGCCGAACGCGGGCAGCTCGCCGAGTCCGCCGGTGCGATCGCCACCGCAGGCTCCCAGACGGCACACGCAGTACTGGCGGCCCGGGGAAGTTGGGTGACGAACGAGAAGACCTTGCTCGACCGCGCCGGCCTTCGAGATCTCGATCGCATCATCGGCAGCCTGGCACAGGACCCGATAACGCTTACGGCTGCGATCGACGACGCGACGAGGCTGTTCGAGAGAGCCGTTCAGACTTAGGCCGGCTGCCAGAGTTCTATGCGGTTGCCTTCCGGGTCGGTGACCCAGCCGAACCGACCGATGCCTTCCATGGATTGGGTTTCCTCGGCAACGTCGGCGCCTTTGGCGCGGAGTTGGGCGAGCATCGCGTCCAGGTTCGCGACGCGGAAGTTGAGCATGGTCTGCTGGGTCGGGGAGCCGAAGTAGTCGGTGCCGGACTCGAAGGTCGCGAAGACCGTCGCCCCAGATTCCTGCCGCCAGAGGCCGTGTTCGTCGGCGTCGAGGCCGAGGTAGTCGCGGTACCAGGCGCCGAGCGCCGTCGGGTCGGTCGACCGGAGGAAGTAGCCACCGATTCCAAGTACACGTTCCATGCCCGCCATCCTGCCAGTACCACTGGGCTAGGGCTGTGTTCGGAGCCAAGTCAGTACTGCGAGAACGCGACGGTTGTCGTCAGCCGTCGGAGGCAGCCCGAGCTTGGTGAAGAGCGTGTTGACGTAGCTCTCGACGGTCTTGCGGCCCAGGTAGAGGCGTTCTGCGATCGCGGTGTTGGTGCGCCCCTCGGCCATCAGCGCGAGGACCTGTTGTTCGCGCTCGGTCAGTTCCGCCAGCGGGTCGGGTGCCGAGGTGAGCAGCGCAGAGACGACGTCGGGGTCAAGCGCCGAACCGCCGCGGGCGACCCGGTGGAGGGCGGAGACGAAGTCGTCGATCTCGGTCACGCGGTCCTTCAGCAGATAGCCGAGCCCGGCCCCACCGTCGCGGAACAGATCCAGCGCACGCCCGGCATGCACCCACTGGGACAGCAGCAGGATCCCGAGCGTCGGGTAGTCGGCACGCAACTGGGCAGCGGCCCGCAACCCCTCATCCGTATGCGTCGGTGGCATCCGGATATCGACGATGACCACGTCCGGCCGGTGCCGTTCCACCTCCATCAGCAGGTCCGTCGCGTTCTGGACCCCGGCGTCGACGGTGAAGCCCTCCTTGGTCAGCAGTTGGATGATGCCTTCGCGCAGCAGCACGCTGTCGTCCGCGATCACGATGTGCATGGCAGCTCCGCCTCGATACAGGTTCCGCCACCGATCGGGCTGCGGAACGTCAACCGCCCACCCACGGCCGCGACCCGGTCCGCCAACCCTTGTAGCCCGCCGCCAGGCGTCAGCACGGCACCACCCGCCCCGTCATCCGCTACTTGCAAGACCACACAATCACCCGTACGCCGTAAGGCGATCCGCAGCGACGAAGCGTCGGCGTGTTTCGCCGCGTTCGCCATCCCCTCGCAACTCACGAACCACGCGGTTGCCTCGACAAGCGCCGGATACCGCTCACCAGGAACCTCCAGCACGACGGGAAGCGGTAACCGCGCCGCCGCGGTACGCAAGGCAACCAGCAACCCCTCGTCAGCCAGCACCGGCGGCAACACACTCCGGGTGAGATCCCGCAACTCGTTCACCGTTCCACGCAGCTCCGTCACCGCGTCGCCCAGCACCTGCGCCACCGCAGCGCCGGCGTTCTCCCGCTCAGCGATCCGCAACCGCAGCGCGAGCGCCACCAAGCGCTGCTGAGCCCCGTCATGCAGATCCCGCTCGATGCGTCGCCAGTTGCTGTCATCCGCCTCGACCATCCGCGTCCGCGACTCGTTGATCGCAACCAACCGAACGGCTGCCTGAGCATGCAAAGCCGCGTTCTCCAACGGCAACGCGGCCGCCGACAAGACTGCCTGCACCAACCGCGGCTCATCGCCCAACCGCCCGTCGAGCTCGACCACGGCCACCGGCACCGCCCCCGCAAGCACCGTACGCCGGAAGCGATCCGCCCCCACGTCGCCCAGCGACACCGGTGCACCGAACGCGTCGATCGTCTGCGCACCGTCGAGGTAGACCACCGATCCACTCGGATCACCGGCCGCCCGAAGCAGCACCGGCCCGATCGAAGCAGCCTCCACCTTGCCCGCTCGGAGGTCCCGCGTGAACGCCTCGATCTCCTGGATCGCCAGCCAGGTCCGCCGATCGAACCGGCGATCGACCGCGGCCCGGACGACTCGCAACAGCGGCCGGAAGGCAGCCGCGACCGCAAGGGTGCCTGCGGCAACGGCCAGCGAGGACCCGATCCCGGCGAGCGCGGTCAACGACCCCAGCCCGATGGCGACCCCGGCGTACAGGCTGAGCAGGAGCAGCGTCACGGTCGCATACGTCAGCGTCTGACCGACGAGGCGTTCGACGTCGAAGAGCTGGTGCCGCCGCATCGCCACGGTGACCGCGAAGAACAGCGGCAGGGGAGCACAGAGCGAAGTGACTGACTCGGCAGTGAAGAAGCCGAAGGCGTCCAACCCAGCGGTCGCGGCAATCAGCACTGCGGTCAGCCCGATCCCCCAGAGCGCCAGCAGGACCCGCCGTCGCTCGGCGGGCTGGCGCAGGCGTACGGCGATCGACACGATCCCGATCGCCATCGAGATCCCCGCGAAGGCCTCGGTGATGCCGATGACCGTCAGCGCGGACCCGAGGTCGGGAGGCAGCGCGATGTCGACCGGCCCGTTGTGCGCCACGATCCCCGGCGCCCGATGGGGCCAGATCGCGATCCCGACCGCGATCGGGCAGGCGACCCAGCCGATCAGGTAGGCGATGAACACCGGCCGCCAACGCCGCGATGGCAACCGCCCATCGGGGAAGAGGAACTGGAAGAACGGCAGCCCGGCGCCGGCGAACGCTCCGATGATCTCGCCCGAGGCAGCGAACCCACCGACTGTCAGATTGCCGTGCCGCACCTGCCCGGCGGTGTAGCCGTAGCAGAGCGAGAAGGCGACCAGGGCGACGCCACCGGCCAGGAACGCCCAGGCGGCGCGGTTCGCGGGCTGCCGATCGATGATGAATGCACCGAGCAGGCAACAGCCCGTCCCGCTGAAGACACCCACCAGCGAGGTGGAGTCGAAGCCGGCCAGCACCGCACCGAGCAGACCGCTGAGAGCGCCGAGCGATCCGATGATCCACCCTGCCGCCCCCAGCGCATCCAGCCGCTTCGCTCGTGGATCCACGCCTCGATGATCCGCCCTCCGGCGACGACGCCACAACCGGGAAAACCCTGGTCACCTGACCGGGTCTGCACCGCAGACCGGGACCGGCCGCGCGGAGGACCGTGATGGCCATGACCACCTTCACAGCAGCAACGACAGCAACCACCAAGCGACCGATGGGGTCTGTCCTGGCCCCGGTCAGCCTGATTCTCGGTCCGGCCCTGCTTTCGCTCGCCCTGGCGACCTTGCACGAGCCCTGGATCGGGGACAAGCCGGACTACACCGTCATCAACAACGAGCACGGACTGCTGATGCTCTCCTTCAACCTGGCGGCTGCGGCGTTTCCCTTCATGTTCGGCTCCGTCTTCGCGCTGACGATCGCGGCCCGGAGGTCCCGGCGCCTGGCCGGCGCGGGGCTCGCCTGCTCGATCCTCGGTCTGTCGGCGATGTTCGCCAACGCGATGCTCAGCGTTCCGCTCGCCCTGATGAACGGCATCGACGACCACGCAACCCTCGATCAGCTGGCAGCCCGACTCGACTCACCGCCGCTGGTGGCGCTGTTCGCCTTCCCGCTGTTCGTCGTCGGCTCCCTGCTGATGGCAGCCGCCCTGCGAGGCGCAGTACCGACCTGGGCGGCGATCTGCGTCGGCCTTGGCGGACTGTTCCCGATCGCGATGGTCACCGGCGTTCCTGTGCTGGCATTGCCGATCGCGGCATTGCGGATCGCCGGATCGGTCCCCGTGATCAAGCAGTTTCTGAGCCGAGAAGCCGCAACGCAGTGAGTGCGTAGGCGCGGGCTGCGACGAGTACTTCGGCTACGGCGACGGATTCGTCCGGGCGGTGGGCCTGGTTGGTGACCGAACCGGGGCCGAGGACGACAACCGGTACGCCGAGGTCGCGGGCGATGAAGCCGCCGTCGCAGGCCGCCGTCCAGCCACCCAGCGGAAGTCCTGGGCCGCCTGCGTCGCGGAGGGCGGCGTCGGTGACCCGCACCAGCGAGGCCGACGGAGGTGTCTCGAAAGCGGGCATCTCCATCGGCATTTCCAGTTCGAAAGTCAGCCCGCGATCGGCAAGGCCGAGCTTCTCGACCCGAGCTCGGAGGTCGGCCAGTACTGCGTCCGGCGACTCACCGGGGAGCAGCCGCCGGTCCGCGACCACGACGCACTCGGCCGGGACGATCGAGCCGCCGGTGCCACCGTCGATCCGGCCGACACTCCAGGTCGCCGGGCCGAGCAGCGGATGCGGCGACGTGGCCAGTTCCTTGTGCAGGCGTTCGATCTCGGCCACTACGGCGGCCGCACCGTAGATCGCATTGGCGCCACCATCCGGATTGCCGGCGTGGCTGGCCCGGCCGCGGATCGCGACGCGCAGGTAGGAGTCGCCGCGAGCGCCGATGATGGTCTGGAGATCGGTCGGTTCGGCGGTGATGCACCCCAGGAACGAGTGCTCGTCCGCGACGTACGAGCGGATGCCCTTGCCGGTCTCCTCCTCGTCGACCAGCGCGGCGAGTTCGACCGGGCCGGACAACGCGACGCCGCGGAGGGCAGCCATCGCGACGAGGGCGGCGGCGACACCGCCTTTCATGTCCGAGGCGCCACGGCCGTAGATCCGGCCGTCGACCAGCTCGCCACCGAAGGGGTCGTGTGTCCAGCCGTCACCGACCGGTACGACGTCGGTGTGGCCGAGCAACAACAACCCCGGTCCGTCGCCCCCGGGCAGCACGACGGACAGGTTGTCCCGGCCCGGTTCTACCTGCGAGGCGACGACGTCCAGACCCAGCGAGATGGCGGCGGTGGTCAGCGCTGCAACAGTCGCAGCTTCATCACCGGGCGGGTTCTGCCCGGCTGCCCTGAGCAACGACTGCGTCGTACGGACCAAGAGGTCCTCGTCGATCCGGTCCAGGACGGCCTGTTCGGTGGCGGAGCTGCTCACTGATTTCCCTTCGGAGAATCAGGAGATTCTACTCTCAGACCGTCTTGGTACCGGTGAGCTTCCACCAGACCGACGGCGATTCGTAGACGTAGAGGCGGTACTGCCGGACCTTGCCCGGCTGGTACTTCACGGTGTACTCACCCTTCGAGTTGGTCTTGAAACTCGCGAGGTTGTGCCAGACCGTGCTGCCCTTCTCGGCGAACTGCAGGATGCCGGTCTTGTTGGGCCAGCGGACGTACCGGTTCTCCTTGTGGACATAGCAACCGATCTGAGCGGTCACACTCACGGTCGAGCCCGACTTGGTAGCGACCACGTTGCCCCAGGAGTCGTACTTGATGGCATGGGTGGCGCTCTTCTGGGGGATGTCGTCACCACCGGCGGTCTGGGCGCCGTGCCCGGACCAGATCACTGTGCCGATCGGGGCGACATCGTCCTTGAGGGTCAGCTTCGTGGACCGGCTGTAGTTCAGGAACTCGATGAATTCCGTGACCTCGTCGCCGTTCTGGGTGCCGCGCCAGTCGGCCTGCTTCACGCCGGCGTCGATGCAGTCCTGCTTCTGCTTCACGGTGAGGTCGGTCGTCGGACCGCCGATGTAGATCCGGGCGGGCAGGGTGATGGAACAGGTACTTGCGGTGGGGCCGGCCGCGGTGGTGGGGGCCGCCTGGACCGGCTGGGTGAAGGCCAGGCCGGAGGCGAGCAGGCCGGTTGCTGCCAGCAACGACTTGTAACGCATGGGTTTCAGCTCCCTTGCAATGACCGGGTTTTGGCAGCACCGTAGTCAGCGCGGATCGCCGGGGGAGCTGGTTGCACCGTTCCCTGCATGATCGGCAGGACGCTCCTGCCCGAAGGGGTCACAGGCCTTCGCGGAAGCCGGTGCGCCAGGAGGCGTAGTGGGGTTGCCAGTCGAAGGTTTGTTTGGCGAGGGCGTTGTCGGCGCCGCGGATCTCGGTGAAGGCGGCGACGCCGAGGTCGCCGACGGCCAGGCGGCCGAGCCAGGCGGGGATGTGCCGTGGCGGTTTGGCGCCGAGGATCTTGGCGAACTCCGGCAACCAGACCGACGCAGGCGCCGGGTCGTCGTCGGCGACCTGGTAGATGCCGGTCGCCGTACCCTCGATCGCTTTCACGGTGACATCCGCGGCGTCGTCGTAGTGGATGAACGACCAGATCCCGGCGCCGCTGCCGATCAGCGGAAGCCGGCGTTTGCGGATCATCTCGACGAGCGAGCCGCCCTCGCCGATGTCGCCGGTCGGGCCGTAGAAGCTCGCGTACCGCAGGACGACACCTTCGATCCCCTCGGCCTCGGTCACCCGGGACTCCAGGTAGCGCAGGCTCTTCATCGTCTTGACCGATGCCGGTCCGGGATGGGGATCGAGCGGGTCCTGCTCGGTCTTGGTCGCGGAGCCGCCGTGCTCGAGGTTCCAGCCGGCATAACCCTGTACGACGATCCGCCGTACGCCGGTTGCCTGCGCCGCGGCGAGCAGATGATCCAGGCCCTCGGTGCGCAGCCGGTTCGTCACCGCGAAGCTGTCGTCGAACTTCTTGAAGTTGATCCCGCCCTTGAGCGCCGTCATCTGGTGGACGACGACCTCGGGCTCGCTGGTGTTCACCGCCCGCTTCACCGCCTCGCCGTCGAGCCCGTCGGCGATCACCACGCCGGCACCCTGGGCCCGGACCGCCGGTGCGCTCGAGTCCGACCGGATCATCGCGGTCACCTCGTGCCCGGCAGTCACCAGCTTCGGCACCAGTGACTGCCCGAGCCCGCCCGTCGCACCCGCAACCAGAATCTTCATCTCTCTCGTCCTCCAGTTTCGATGGTTACGACCCAGGGACACGGACAGCTGAAGATTCGTGACTATGACCTACGTCACCGAACGCAGAGTGAACTCGGCCGGGCCGAAACCGACGTTGTTGCGGCCGTCGATCGTCATCGTGTCGCCGTCGACGCGGCAGGTCATCGTCACCGCGAACGGCGACTCCAGGTAACGGAAGGTCGCGACGAAGGCGTCGCCGTCGGCGTGCGCGCTCGTCACCATCCGCGACGGCGGATCGGTGAGCTTGTCGGTCAGCTCCCGCCAGTCGCCCGGCGCGCAGACGACTTCCTGCGAAGCCTCGCTCGGGTTGCCCCACAGACCGGCGGCGTGCGAGAAGGTGAAGGTGCCGGTCCCGTCGTCGTCCAGCCGGACCGCCGCGAGCATCGAATGGTTCGGCTCGAAGGTGTAGGTCCGGCCGTTGCCGGTCGGTACCGCTCCCTTGGGCGGCAGGATCTCCAGGCGCTGTGGTCGCGGCGTCCCGTCGCCCTTGCCGCCTTCGAAGGCCGGCAGCAGGTGCGCCCAGACCAGGTCGAGGGTGGCCTGCATGTCGGGGGAGGCGCTGGTGATGGCCAGCGTGGCGTCCTGGTCGGGGAACATCACGACGTACTGGCCGAACGCTCCGTCGGCGCGATACGCCCCGTGCCGCGCCCGCCAGTACTGCAGGCCGTAGCCGCACTGCCAGTCCGGGTTGGTCTCGTTGTCGTTCGGCACCTGCTTGCTGGTCGCCGCATCGACCCAGTCCGCGGGGATGAGCTGCTTCCCCTCCCACTCGCCGCGCTGCAGCATCAGCTGGCCGAACTTGGCCAGTGAGTCCGTGGTGAGGCTGAGCCCCCAGCCGCCGGTGGTGATCCCCTCGCGCGACACGTCCCAGATCGCCTCGGTGGCGCCGAGCGGCTCGAACAGCCGGGGGCGCAGGTAGTCCAGCAGCGTCTCGCCGGTCACCTTCTGCAGGATCGCCGACAGCATGTACGTCGCGCCGCTGTTGTAGACGAACAGGGTGCCCGGCTCGACCTCGACGTCGAGCCCGAGGAAGATCCCGACCATCCGACGGTCCCGGCTGAGCCGCTCGACGGTGTCCTGGGAGTGCCCGGTGGTCATCGTCAGCAGATGCCGGACCTTCATCGCGGCGAGGTTGTCACTGATTGTCTCCGGCAACTCGTCCGGGCCGAAGAACGAGATCACCTGGTCGTCCAGCGACACCTGGCCAGCCGCGACGAGCAGGCCGATCGCCATCGAGGTGAAACTCTTCGAGACCGAGAACAGCATGTGCCGATCGGCCAGCCGGTACGGCGCCCACTCCTCCGCCAGCACCACATGCCCGTGCCGGACCAGCGTCAGCGTCTGGATCTCCTGCTCCGAGGCATCCAGCGCGGCGACGAACGAGTCGAGCGCGGCGGTGGATAGGCCCTGTGCTTCTGGGGTACTCCGTGGAAGGCTGCTCATTCCTCAGACGCTATCTCCCTGGACGGACAAACTCTTGCGAGCCGCAGTGATCCTCAATCCGGTCAAAGTGCCGGACGACTTCCGTACGACGGTGCAGGCAGCCCTCGACGAGCACGATTTCACCGACACTCTCTGGCTCGAGACCACCGAGGACGACGCCGGCGTCGCGATGGCCAGGCGCGCGATCGACGAGGCGCCCGACCTGGTGGTGATCGCCGGCGGAGACGGCACGGTCCGCGTGGTCTGCGCCGAACTCGCCGGGACGACGCTCCCGGCCGCGGTGCTCCCGGCCGGAACGGGCAACCTGCTCGCCCGCAACCTGGGGATCTCGCTGGACCTGGAGCTCGCGCTGTCCGAAGTCCTGGGCGGGTCCGAACGCCGGATCGACAGCGTTCAGGTCGAGGGCGACGAACTCGGCACCGACCGGTTCGTGGTGATGGCCGGGCTCGGCCTGGACGCCGCGATCATCGCCGACGCCCCCGACGACCTGAAGAAGCGGTTCGGCTGGGCGGCGTACATCGTCTCGACCGTCAAGAACCTCAACCACCCGTTCGTCAGCATCGAGATCACCATCGACGACCGCCCGCCGATCACCCGGCGGGCCCGGATGGCTGTCATCGGCAACGTCGGCACCCTGCAGGCCAACATCCCACTGCTGCCGGACGCGCAGCCGGACGACAACGTCATCGACCTCGTCGTCCTGGCGCCCCGCCGGCTCGCCCACTGGCCCCGCCTGGCGCTCAGCCTCGTGGTGAAGTCCATCCAGGAAGGCCGGCACATCGAACGCTTCACCGGCCGGACCATCCAGCTCCGCACGGCCCACCCGGTACGCCGTGAGCTGGACGGAGACGAGATCCCCGAAGGCACCACGCTGACGGCCACCGTCGATCCGTCAGCGCTGGTGGTCCGGGTTCCTTAGTGCTGCAACAGGACCGCGACCGTCCGCGCCGGGACGGTCGCGGTGCCGGTGCCAGCTGCCCAACTGGTCTGCTTGACGACCGGGTCCGAGCCTCCTGCCTGGATGGGTGACAGCGAAAGGCTGGCGTTGGTCAGACCAGGAAGCTGCTGGGTCACCGCTGAGCCCGTGGTGTTGAAGATGACGACCAGGCCCTTCAGGGCAGGATCGACATCCGGCCCGACGGTGTCGTCGATGCGCAAGGTGACGACACCAGGGACGGCTGAAGCTGTGCCGCTGAGTGGGTAGGAGAGCTTCTGGTTGATCAGAGCAGCCGACCCCAAACGGAAGAGTGGCGTCGAGAACCTGAGCTTGAGCAGGTCTGCGGCCGCGGCGCTTGCTGTAGCCACGTCAGCGGCTGACGGTTTCAGAGCGGGATTCGCCAGCAGCGGCTTCATGAAGGGGTACTTGGCTTCGTTGTCGGCCTTCATCGGGAGTCCGTGGCCGAAGCCGTTGTCGGCGCCGGTCCAGTCGAGGGTGTTGAACCAGTCGCCGGAGTTGTACGAGTTGCGGTCGAGCGACTTGCTGCGCAGCAGGTCCGCGCCGGCGTGCCAGAAGGACGGCGTCTGGGCCAGCGCGGTCGTTGCCAGGGACAACGTGTTCATCCGGACCCGGTCCGCCATCGGCAGCGTGGCCGGCAGCTTGTAGGTCAGCGAGTCCCACAGCGTTTCGTTGTCATGGGCATCGACATAGCTGATCACCTCGTCGGGCTGATCCGCATACCCGGCCGGGGAGCCGTTGTAGTCCACCCCATCACCCCGTACGACGGCGCCGCCGTCCGCCGACTTGAAGGTGAACGAGCGAAGGTTGCCCGCCAGCCCGAGCTGCACCAGGTCGGTGTCGTGCGCGAGCCGCTTCGCCTGGTCGGCCGGCGATCCGTTCACAGGTGCACCGTTGGGATCGCTCGCCGCACCGGAGCCGAAGCCCTGGACGCGCGGGTCGTCGTCGAACGGACCGCCGCCCCGAACCGCGTCGCGCATCCGGTCCGAGAACGTGCCGATCCCGGTGCCGCCGAGGTTGCCCTGCGTGGCCTGGACGAAGAGGGCGTTGTCCGCGACCTCACCGAAGTTCCAGCCCTCGCCGTACAGGTAGATCCTCTTGCCGTCCACCCCGTCGTGGGCGAGCGTCAGCTTGTCGAGAGCAGCGCGCACCTTGAGCAGGTTCGCCTTGCTGTGGTGCCCCATCAGGTCGAACCGGAACCCGTCGACGTGGTAGTTCCGGGCCCACGAGACAGTCGAGTCGACCATGATCTTCTCGGCCATCGTGTGTTCGGTGGCGACGTTGCTGCAGCAGGTCGAGTTCTCGACGCCGCCGGTTGCGTTCAGCCGCTGGTAGTAGCCGGGCACCACCTTGTCGAGCACCGACGTCGGCGCCTGCCCGGCGGCAGGGGTGTGGTTGTAGACCTGATCCAGCACAACGCGCAGCCCCGACTTGTGCAGTCCGCCGACCATCGTCCGGAACTCGGCGACCCGCGCGAGACCGTCCTTGGCGGTCGCATACGAACCCTCGGGCGCCAGCCAATGGAACGGGTCGTAGCCCCAGTTGAAGCCGTCCGTAGCGGCGACCGCGCCGACACAGGCCTGCTGCTCCTCCGAGTCCGGTGCGAACGACTTGAGATCGCAGGCAGGTTTCGCTTGCGTGCCCTCCGGAATGCTCGCGATGTCGAACGTCGGCAGCAGGTGCACCGTGTTCAGTCCAGCGGCAGCCAAGGCGCGCAGATGCTTCGTCCCGTTGCCCTCATCGGCGAACGCCAGATAAGTCCCACGATGCGCCGACGGCACCGTCGGATCGCTGATCGAGAAGTCCCGCACGTGCAACTCGTAGATCGTCGGGTCGACGCCGCGAGCGAGTTTGGGCGAGGGCGTACCAGCCCACAACGCAGGCTTCCCGGCGGCCGCATCGAGATCTACCGCAACGGAGTACGTCGAGTCGGTGGTGAGCGCCACGGAGTACGGGTCGGTGACGACGTTCGTCTCGACCTTCCCGGTCGACGGGGCGAAGACCGTCACCTCGAAGCGGTAGGGAGCGTTCTGCCAGGAGTGCCGGCCGACTACGGACCACGATCCGTCCGAGGCCGCCTTCATCGGCACCCGGGACGAACCGACGAGCAGTACGACGTTCTGCGCTGTCGGCGCCCACAAGGTGAAGCGCGGTACGCCGCCGTGCCAGGTCACTCCATAGGACCGAGCGGCAGCAGAACCGTAGAGATCGTCCAGCACACCAGGAATCTGTACGCCGGTAGCGTCCAGCAGCCGCCCGGCATCGTCGTACTGCGCGAGCCCTAGTTGCCCCTTGAGCATCTTGGCCGCATCGGACGCATGATCCAGCCGCAGCGCCGTGTAGCCCGCCAGCGCGGGGAACTTGGCCAGTACTGCGGCCGGAAGACCAGCTAGATCCACCCGCAGCCCGGTCGACGAACCGCCGATGTCGTCCGCATCCACCGCCAGCGAGCCATTCAGCGACCAGTGCAGCCGCCAACGGGAGCGCTCGGGATGGGCAACAGCCGGTACGGCGAGCAGGTCGCGCCCGACCCAGTACGCCTTCGCCTGCTTGAGATCGGGCTGCGCACCCGGCTTCGACGTCGTCACCGTGAGCAGGTGGGTCGCGAGCACGTACGAGAACGTGACGACCAGCCCGTCGCCGGGAACGTTGATGGCGATGTTGGGGCCGTCCTTGACCCCACCGGCGCCGTAGTTCTCGTCGAAGGACAGGTTGTGCGCGACCTTCGCCTCATAGCTGCCCGCTCCGATCTCCGTGGTCGACCAGGTGTACGTACCGTCCCCATCCTGGTCGGTCAGCCAGGGCCGCATGCAGTCCGGTGTCCAGTCCGCAGGACAGCCCAGTTCGGACTGGAACGAGCCCGGCACGGTGATGATCGGCCCCTCCGCACTGGAGGTCGCGTAGTGCCGGCCGTGTTCGTAGTAGAACGTCACCGGCGTTGCAGGAGCCGTGTAGGAGATGTTGGCGCCGTTCGACACACCGCCGGCGCCGTAGTTCTCATCCCACGTCTTGTTGATCGCTGCCTTGTAGGCGTGCTCACCGGCGGGCAGCGTGTAGGTGCCCTTCCACACCTTGTCCTTGGCGTCCAGGGTCAACTGCGCCTGGGAACAGTCAGGTGACCAGTCTGCAGGGCAGCCCATCTCGCTGTTGTGATCGCCCGGCACGCTCACGTTGGCCGGCTGGGTAACCGGGCCAGTACCGCCGCCACCGCCTCCACCAGGAGCAGGAGCGTCACCCACGATCCCGTAGGAACCCGACACGGAGTAGTTGCCCGAAGCATCCCGCAGTACGGACCGGTACTCGAGCAGCGTGCCCTTAGCCAGTCCACTGACGTCATGGAAGACGCGGTACGGCGCGTTGTCGTCCGACCCGAGTCGCTGCCACGCCGTAGTACCGACTGGGCGGTAGCCGAAGGTCACTGTCACCGGAGTGTTCTCCGGCACGGCAGCGGCGATCTCTGCTCGACCGCTGACCGCAGCACCCGGCTCTGGCGAGCTCATGTAGACAGCAGGCGCCTTGGCGCGCTGCGGCAGCGTCGTAGTCGCCCGGTAGACCGTCACTGACAGGGGAGCCTGGGTGACGAGCACCCGCCCCTCGGGGTCGGTCTTGAGCTGACCAGCGCTGCCCAAGATCGGCTTGAAGCGGCTGTCCTTCATGTACGTCGGAACGGTCGCCGACTTGGCCGTCGTCCCGTTGTTGGCGACGACCAGGTATTCCGTACGATCCGCGCCGAACCGGCTGAACGCGTACAGACCGTTCGTGTTCGACGAGTAGCGGTGGACCTGAGTGCCGTCGGCCAGAGTCGGGTACTGCGCGCGCAGCTTGGCCAGTCCGGCAATGTGCTTGTACAGCGGCGTATTGGTGGTGAAGTGGTCCTTGCTGCCGATCGTCGTCGTCCCGGTGCCGTCCACGACCTCGTCGTCGGTGTAGTCGGCGGTCTTGGTCGCGAACATGTCCTGTCGCGCGTCCTTGTCGCCACCCGGTCCGGTGAAGCCCTGCTCGTCGCCGTAGTAGATGACCGGTTGTCCGCGGGTCAGATACATCAGCGAGTGAGCCAGCTCGTCTCTGGCGAGCAACTCCTGGCCGTTGGCGCCGCTCTGCTTGATGAACGTGCCGACCCGGCCCATGTCGTGGTTGCCCAGGAACGTCGGCAGTTGGTAGGCGTTCGAGTCCGCGTCGGTGTAGTAGTCGTCGTTCGCGAAGAGGTCCCGCACGCGAGTGCTCGGATCGCCCTTGGCGTAGGCGACGGCGTTCTGCTGGAACCCGAAGTCCAGCGTCGCCTGCAGCGCACCCTTGGTGGTGTAGGTCGACATCAGCTTCGGGTCGGCGTCGAAGACCTCGCCGAACATGAAGAAGTTCTTCGCCCCGCTCGCCTTCGCGGCCGCCAGGATCTGCGGCGAGAACTTCTGCCAGAACTCGATGTTCACGTGCTTGACGGTGTCGATCCGGAAGCCGTCGATGCCGAGCTCGGCCCACGTCTTGTAGACATCGATCATGCCGTCGCGGACCTTCGGCTGCTCGGTGAACAGGTCGTCCAGCCCGACGAAGTCGCCGTACTCCGCCGACTCTCCGGCGAAAGTCGAGTCGCCGCGGTTGTGGTAGAGCGTCGGGTCGTTCAGCCAGGCCGGCACCTTGACCGTCTCGTCGGCCGGCGTCTTGAAGACCGGCACGTTCGGGAAGCTCACGTTCTTGTCGAGCGGTGGGAAGGTGTCGCCGCCGGCGTAGGCCTTGTCGTCAAAGACGTTGCCCTGGGCATCCTTGTACGGCGACGTCGACTTCGGGATGTAGCCGTACTGCCCGGACTGGTAGGCGATCACATCGGCGGTGTGGTTGGTGATGATGTCGAAGAAGACCTTCATCCCCTTCTTGTGCGCCAGCGTGATCAGCGTCTGCATGTCCGCGTTGGTGCCCAGGTGCGGGTCGATCTGGGTGAAGTCGGTGATCCAGTACCCGTGGTACCCGGCGCTGACATCAGCGCCCGTGCCCTGCACCGGACGATTCTTGAACGACGGCGTGAGCCAGATACTCGTCGTACCGAGGGACTTGATGTAGTCGAGCTTCTGCATCACGCCGGCCAGGTCGCCACCGTGGTAGAAGCCCTTGTCGGTCGGGTCGAGACCGGTCTGCAGGCGGTCTCCGGTGAGGCCGCCGGTGTCGTTCGACTTGTCGCCGTTGGCGAACCGGTCGGCCATCAGGAAGTAGAACCGCTCCTTGGTGAGGTCCTTGCGCAGGCTCGGCGTCGCGAGCGCCTTGTCAGCCGCGGTCACCCCACCCGCGAGGTCAACGGGCTTCACCGTGACCAGGTGCGTGGTGTCGTCGTAGCTGAACTGCACCTTCGCCGGGCCCTCGAGTCGCAGCGGGATGTTCGCGCCGTTGAGCACCCCGCCGGCGCCGTAGTTCTCGTCCCACGCCCCGTTGACGGTGACCTTGTACTCATAGGCCCCGGCCGGTACGTCGAACACCCGCCCGTACTGCGAACCGGTGCCCTTCACGAGCTCGCTCTCCGGGCAGGACGGCGACCAGTCCGCGGAACAACCCAGCTCGCTCTGCAGCGAGCCCGCCACCGTGATCACCCGCTCGGCGGCGACCTGAGCCGGTGCCGGAGCCGCGGTACCGAACCCGAGCACCACCATCGCGACCGCGGTCACGCCCGCTGTCACCCGACGCACGACAGACCTACTCATCACGGGACCCCTCCCACAAGACAGCACAAACCCTTCGGACGCTAACCCCGGCTCCTGCTCCGGGGAACGCCTCGAAGGTCGCGTTCAGGTAACGGCGCGGTCAGCCGACCAGGGCCGGCAGGGTGGTTTCGATGGGCGTGGTGAGGACGGCGGTGGCGTCTTCGTCGTACGGCGTGGGCTGGGCGTTCACGACGATCAGTGGGATCCCGGCGTTCAGAGCGTGGTCGCAGAGACCGGCCGCCGGGTAGACCTGGAGCGAGGTGCCGATGGCGAGGAAGAGGTCGGCCGAGCGGGTCGCCGCCGCGGCTGCGTCCAGTACCGCCGGGTCGAGGGATTGGCCGAACGAGACGGTTGCCGACTTGAGGATGCCGCCGCAGACCTCGCAGGCCGGGTCTTCGTCGCCGGCCGCGAGGCGGGGGAGGACCTCTTCCATCGGGATCCGGCGAGCGCAGCTCAGGCAGTCGACGTACCGGACGGTGCCGTGGAGTTCGTGGATCAGGGCTGGTGACGAGCCGGCCTTTTCGTGCAGGCCGTCGATGTTCTGGGTGGCGAGCCCGGCCAGCCGGCCCTGCTTCTCGAGGGCGACCAATGCCAGGTGGCCCGCGTTCGGTTCGGCGGTCCAGACCGGGGCGGCGAGGCGGAACTTCCAGGCCTCCACCCGGACCGCCCGCGACGCGACGTACTCGTCGATGTCGAACATCGCCTGGGCGGCCGGATTCTTCGTCCAGACACCCTGCGGCCCGCGGAAGTCGGGGATGCCGGAGGCGGTGGAGATCCCCGCTCCGGTCAGTACGGCGATCCGCTCGGCCTTCGACACCAGCTCGGTGGCACTAGTCACGCCCCCGAAACTACCGGCTTCCACTCCGGTGCCAGGACCGACATGACGATCGCGTCGACCCACTCGCCGTCCCAGCGCAGCGCGTGCCGACGCACACCTTCGACCACGAAACCGGCTTTCTCGTACGTCCGCTGAGCCCGCGGATTGAACGAGTAGACGCCGAGCTCGATCCGGTGCAGCCCGAGCACCTCGATCCCGTAGCCGACGATCAACCGGGTCGCCTCGGTGCCGAGACCACGTCCCTGACCGCGCGGCCCGATCAGGATCCGGAAGTTGCAGGACTCGTTGTCCGGGTCCCACTCGTTCAGCACCGCCTCGCCGACGGTCTCCCCGCTCGCCTTGTCCACGATCGCCAGGTCCAGCCGGTCGGTCTGGTCCTTCCGGGTCCGCATCCACTGCCGCGCCCGCTCCTCGGTGATCTCCTCATGGCTGCCCGTCAACCGGCCGACCTCGGGGTCGTCCATCGCCGCCTTCAGCGCGTCGTAGTCGCCCTCGTCCAACGGACGCAGCACGACCAGCTCACCGGTCAGAGTCGGCTTCACCGAGAAGTCAGTCACGCACCGCAGTCTTCCAACGAAGCCGGCAGACCCGCCACGGAATTACTGGCCCGCTTCGGGATCAGGAGAGGCGGCGTACGACGTACTGGGCGTTGCCGGCGGAGACGAGTTCCTGGGAGCGCATCCGGCACCAGGCGGGGATGTCGATGGCGGCCGCGGGATCGTCGGCGAGCACGGTGATGGTGTCGCCGACGCTCACGGTCGGTAGCGCTTTGGCGAGCTTGATCACCGGGAGTGGGCAGAGCATGCCGCGGCAGTCGAGGGTCACATTCCTACCTCCGCCCGGATGCGGCGGACGAGGCCGGGAAGCACCGTCGCGAAGCGGTCGACCTCGGCGTAGGTGCTGGTGCGGCCTAGCGAGACGCGGATGTTGCCGTGGGTGAGTACGCCCATCGCGGCCAGCACGTGCGACGGGCGCAGCGTGCTCGAAGTACAGGCTGATCCGCTGGAAACTGAGAAGCCTTCTGCGTCCAACTCGGTCACTAGTGCTTCACCGTCGACGTAGAGGCAGGAAAACGTCAGCACGTGGGGGAGCCGGTCGTCTGGGTCACCTACTACTTCCACGTCTGTGATGTCTGCCGCGATGCGCTGACGTAGTTCGTCGATCCACGCCCGATGCTGCTTGTCGAGCTCGTCTGCCTCCGTGAGACGCGCCTGCAGAGCAGCGGCGGCTGCCAGGATCGAGGGGATGTTGGGATGCCCCGGAGACAGCCCGTCCTCGCGCTCGTCCACCGGCCACGTCGGCGCGAGCCGCGTGCCCTTCCGTACGGCGACCAGCCCGACCCCGGCCGGCCCACCCCACTTGTGAGCACTACCTGCCAGCGCCGACCACCCAGCCGGTACTACGTCATGCCCGAGCGACGCAGCAGCATCCACAAAGAGCGGCACACCAGCTTTCGCGCAGACCTCAGCAGCCCAGGCAATCGGCTGCTGCGTCCCCACCTCATGGTTCGCCGACTGCAGGGCTGCTACTGCTACACCCGGCTTGGCTACCTCCGCCTCGAACGCGTCCCTGTCGATCCGTCCCGACGCATCCACGCCCACCTCCACCGGCGTACCGGCAACTGCAGCAGCATGCAGTACTGCGGAATGCTCCACGGCCGTGTGGATCACAGTGCTCCCGACCCGTCGTCGGGCAGCAGCTACAGCGACCAGGCCGGCGTGGATCGCAGCTGTGCCGGAGGTGGTCAGGTAGAGCTCGTCCGGGCGTACTCCGATGCTTTCCGCAAGCACTGCCCGGGCGTTGTCCAGCAGCAGTCTCGCGGTCCTTCCCTCGTGGTGCAGACGGGCCGGATCCGCCCATCCGGAATCCACTGCCGACAGCAACATTTCCCGGGCTGCCGGATGTAACGGTTCGGAGGACGCGGCATCTAAATACGCACGCTGGATCACGGGGGAAACGCTAAGCCCTACCTATGCGCAGAAGCGCCAGAGGTGTCCAGTAGTGTTCTGTCGTCAGTCTCACCTGGGAAGGGAAAGGCGCCCCGTGGGTTCGAACGGCACGCCCGGAGTCGAGCGCGCAGCTGGTCTGGAGAAGACCCGCGCCGCCGCACGTCCGGGGAAGCGACGCTTGCTGGTTCCGGCGGCGGTAGTGGTCGGCACTCTGCTGCTGACCGGCTGCTCGTCGCAGACCACCGAGCAGTGGAAGCGACTCGGCCTGCCCGAGGGCGCTTCGGACCGGACCGAGGCGATGAAGAGCCTCTGGATCGGCGCCTGGATCGCCGCCCTGATCATCGGTGTGATGGTCTGGGGCCTGATCCTGTTCGCGGTGGTCCGCTACCGCCGGCGCAACGAGGAGGCTCCGCGGCAAACGCGATACAACCTGCCGCTCGAGGTGCTCTACACGTTGGCGCCGTTCGCGATCATCGGCGTGCTCTTCTTCTACACCGTCGAGCACGGCAACGAGATCACGAAGATGTCCGACAACCCGGCGCACACGATCAACGTGGTCGGTCAGCAGTGGCAGTGGACCTTCAACTACAAGGACACGGTCAACGGCCAGCAGGGTGTCTGGGAGACCGGCACGCTCGACAAGCCGGCCGAGCTGTGGCTGCCGCAGGGCGAGTCGGTGCACTTCGACCTGACCTCGCCGGACGTCATCCACTCCTTCTGGGTGCCCTCGTTCTACTTCAAGCTGGACGTCATCCCGGGCCGCACCAACAAGCTCGAGCTGACCCCGACCAAAACCGGTACCTTCGCAGGCAAGTGCGCGGAGCTCTGCGGCCTCTACCACAGTCGGATGATCTTCACCGTCAAGGTGGTCACCCCCGACGAGTACAAGGCGCACCTGGAAGACCTCGCTCGCCGGGGCCAGACCGGTGCGGCGATCGGTGGTCAGGATGCGACCACCATTCCGGGCCACCCGGGCAAGGAGGGCGAGAAGTGACCGACTTCGCCGAGCGCACGGGCGGTATCGCGGCGACCGCGGCGCTGCCGAGGCGGCGTAGCAAGGGCCAGATCGCGGTCAAGTGGCTGACCACCACGGACCACAAGCTGATCGGGCACCTGTACCTGATCACCTCGTTCATCTTCTTCCTGATCGGCGGCGTGATGGCGCTGCTGATCCGCGCCGAACTGGCCAAGCCGGGTCTGCAGATCGTGAACGAAGAGGTCTACAACCAGCTCTTCACCATGCACGGCACGATCATGTTGCTGCTGTTCGCGACGCCGCTGTTCGTCGGCTTCGCGAACGTGATCATGCCGGTCCAGATCGGCGCCCCCGACGTCGCGTTCCCGCGGCTCAACATGTTCAGCTTCTGGCTGTTCCTGTTCGGCGGCCTGATCACGATCTCCGGGTTCTTCACCCCGGGCGGCGCGGCCGACTTCGGCTGGTTCGCCTACGCCCCGCTGTCGAACGCAGTCCGTTCGCCGGGCATCGGCGGTGACCTGTGGATCATGGGTCTGTGGATGGCCGGTCTGGGCACCATCCTCGGTGCGGTCAACTTCGTCACCACCGTGATCACCATGCGTGCTCCCGGGATGACGATGTTCCGGATGCCGATCTTCACCTGGAACATCCTGGTGACGTCGATCCTGGTGCTGATCGCGTTCCCGATCCTGGCCGGCGCGCTGCTGATGCTGGAGGCGGATCGAGCCCTGGGGGCGCACGTCTTCGACGCGGCCAACGGTGGTCCACTGCTGTGGCAGCACCTGTTCTGGTTCTTCGGGCATCCCGAGGTCTACATCATCGCGCTGCCGTTCTTCGGCATCATCACCGAGATCCTGCCGGTGTTCAGCCGCAAGCCGGTCTTCGGCTACATCGGCCTGGTCGGCGCGACGCTGTGGATCGCGGTCCTCTCGGTGGCGGTGTGGGCGCACCACATGTTTGTCACCGGGGCGGTGAACCTGCCGTTCTTCTCCTTCATGACGTTCCTGATCGCGGTCCCGACCGGGGTGAAGTTCTTCAACTGGATCGGCACCATGTGGGGCGGATCGGTCTCCTTCGACACCCCGATGCTGTGGTCGATCGGCTTCCTGACGACCTTCCTGTTCGGCGGGTTGACCGGCGTCATCCTGGCCTCGCCGGCACTGGACTACCAGCTGTCCGACACGTACTTCGTGGTCGCGCACTTCCACTACGTCGTGTTCGGCACGGTGGTGTTCGCGATGTTCGCGGGCTTCTACTTCTGGTGGCCCAAGATGACCGGCCGGATGCTCGATGAGAAGCTCGGCAAGCTGCACTTCTGGCTGCTGTTCATCGGCTTCCACACGACGTTCCTGGTGCAGCACTGGCTGGGCGTCGAAGGCATGCCGCGGCGCTACGCCTCGTACGGCGCGAACGAGGGCTTCACCACGCTGAACGAGGTCTCCAGCGTCGGTGCCTTCATCCTCGGCCTGTCGATGCTGCCGTTCTTCTACAACGTCTACAAGTCGCGCAAGTCGCCGCTGGTCGGCGTCGACGACCCGTGGGGTTGGGGCCGCTCGCTGGAGTGGGCGACCAGCTCGCCGCCGCCGCGGCACAACTTCGTGTCGCTGCCGCGGATCCGGTCCGAGAGCCCGGCGTTCGACCTGCACCACCCGGAGATCGCCATGGCGGAGTACGGCGATTCCGGTGCTCCCCGGGACAACCTGCTCGACGCGGGTGAGGACCAGGGGCGGATGGACAACCTGGAGCGCAACATCGCCGCCGGTACCGGCGTGGACGGGGAGGACAAGGCATGAAGGCTGAGGCCTGGGTCTTCGGCATCCTGACGGTGTTCGTGCTCATCGTCACGCCGATCTACTGGCTCATGTCGGAGGATCCGACCGGCACCACCGCCCTGGTGATGACGTTCTTCCTCTCCCTGCTGGTCGCGTTCTACCTCAGCGTGACCGGGCGCCGGATGGACGCCCGGCCGGAGGACCGCAAGGAAGCCGAGATCGTGGAAGGCGCCGGCGAGCTCGGCTTCTTCCCGCCGTACTCGTGGTGGCCGCTGTACTGCGCCGGCACGCTGGCGATCGTCGTACTCGGCGTCGTGTTCGGCTGGTGGCTGTTCATCGTCGGCTGCGGCCTCGGGATCGTCACCCTGTCCGGGTTCATCTTCGAGTACTACCGGGGCGACCACGCACACTGAGAAGGTGCTGGCAATCTCGTAAACAACCGAACCAAAACGCACTGCACATCGTCACCAGTACAGCGGGCCGTGGGGGCCTCGCCGTGCTGGTGACGTGCAGTGCGTGGGTAGCCCCGCTGGGCAAGGTAGCCTTACCCGGCGGGAAATTCGTTCACAGGGGAGTTCAGAGTGTTCAGCAGTACGGTGCGGAAACACGGCCTGGCCGTGGCGGGGATATGCGCGATGCTGCTGGTCGGCACCGCTTGCAGTGACACCAAATCGGCCGACTCGCCGCCGGCGGGTGGTTCGCAGAGCAACTCCACGCCCGGCGCTTCGACTACTCCTGGTGACGACAACAGCAACCCGGCCCAGGACCCGGCGGCCGCGAACGTCCAGATCGTCCCGGCGAAGGGCGCTTCCGCCGTACGGCCGGACAAGCCTGTCACGGTGGCCACCACGGCCGGCACCCTGCAGGATGTCACGCTGAAGGACGACGACGGTGACAAGGTCGCCGGCACGTTCAACACCGAGAAGTCGCAGTGGACCTCGGCCGGCGGCCTCAAGCCGGGCGCGAAGTACACGCTGTCCGGGACGGCGCAGGGCACCGACGGCAAGACCGTCCCGATCAGCTCGACCTTCTCGACGCTGTCCGCCGGCACCAGCCTGAAGGCGTCGGTCGCACCGCTCGACGGCGAGACGGTCGGCGTCGCGATGCCGATCCAGATCTTCTGGAACCACGCGGTGACCGACAAGGCCGCGGTCGAGAAGCAGCTCAAGGTGACGACGTCGGTCCCGGTCGAGGGCACCTGGCACTGGATGAACAGCAAGCAGGTGAACTACCGGCCGAAGAACTACTGGCCGGCCGGTACCAAGGTCACGGTCGACATCAACACCCAGGGCGTGAACGCCGGCGGCAACATCTGGGGCGCGTCGAGCCGCAAGATCGAGTTCACCATCGGCAGGTCGGTGGTCGCGAACGTCAACGTCAAGACGCACACGATGACGGTGATGATCGGCGGCAAGCTGGCCCGGACGATCCCGATCACCGCGGGCAAGGACGGGTTCACCACCCGGTCCGGCGTCAAGGTCATCATGGAGAAGTTCCGCACCAAGCGGATGGACGCGGCGACGATCGGCATCAAGCCGGGCGACCCGAACTACTACAACATCAGCAACGTCCAGTGGGCTCAGCGCGTCACCAGCTCGGGTGAGTTCGTGCATGGCGCCCCGTGGTCGTCGGGCAGCCAGGGCAGCGCCAACGTCAGCCACGGCTGCGTCGGCATGAGCCTCAAGGACGCCCAGTGGTACTTCGGCCAGACGCTGCGCGGCGACCCCATCATCGTGACCGGCACCGCGCGCCACATGGAAACCGGCAACGGCTGGACCGACTGGAACCAGTCCTACGCCTCCTACAAGGCAGGCTCAGCCCTCGCCTGATCTAGCCTCCCGTAGCCCCGCTGGTTCCTGACCAGCGGGGCTACTGCTTTCTGGCAGCTTCCGGTCACCCAGTTCGGTGAGGAGCTGAGCAGGCTGGACGAGGCGCTCGCCGGGCGTCAGCTGGACGCTGAGGCGAAGCAGGACTACCAGTCGGCTCTCGATGCGTACGAGACCGCCGGACGCGCTGTCGCCCGCCTTGAGGGCCCTTCCGGGGTGGGCTCCCTGGTCGCCGTCCTCTCCGACGGCCGGTATGCGACGACGGCAGGGACAGTTTCTAGATTCTGGTCGCTCCGGTCAGCAGTGTGCTCGCGAGTCGGGAGAGCTGTGCCCGCTGGGCATCGGTGAGGACTTCGGTGAGGGCTTTGATGCGACGATCCGCGTCCGCTGAGAGAACACGGGCGAGTTGGTGACCTTCATCGGTGAGGGAGACCTGTACTGCGCGGCCGTCGTGCGGTGACGGGTCTCGTCGTAGGAGCCCGCGCTTCTCGGCCCGATCGACCAGGCCGGTCATGCTCGACTTGTCGAGGCCCAGGTGCGTGGCCAGCTCACGCATGCCGGGGGTGCGATCCCGCAGTACGCCGAGCAGGCGGAGCTGGATCAGCGACAGCCCGTTCTCGCCCGCGATCTGGCCGAGCTCGCCTATCACCAGGAACGAGAGCTGAGCCAGGCTGTCCACGATCCCGAGATCCTCCATGGCCTCAGCCTAGTTGACATGGTACGTATTACAAACTAATTTGGTTTGTGTCACGTACTAAATCTCTGAGGGGAAGTCCGCATGAAGGCCGCCGTGGTTCGCTCGTTCGATCACCCGCCGCGTTACGAAGAGTTCGCCGCGCCGCAGCCGGCCGAGGGGCAGGTGCAGGTCGAAATGCTCGCTGCGGGGCTGCATCCGCGGGTCCGGTCGGGTGCGAACGGCTCGCATTACACGAGTGATCAGCAGCTGCCGATGATCCCGGGCGTCGATGGGGTGGGTCGGTTGCCTGAGGGGCGAACCCTGTACTTCGTGGCCGATGACGACGATCTGGGAACGATGGCCTCGGTGGCGGTCGTCGATCCCCGGCGTTCCGTCGAGGTTCCCGCCGGGGTGGATCCGGTGCTGATCGCCGCCGCGATGAACCCGGCGATGTCGTCCTGGGTGGCGCTCCGGCGGCGGATCAGCTTTGCGCCGGGGCAGAGCGTTCTCGTTCTCGGCGCGACCGGCAATGCGGGGCAGCTCGCCGTCCAGATCGCCCGGCACCTGGGTGCCGCGAGTATCGTCGCGGCCGGTCGCGACCCCGAGCGGCTCGAGCTGCTGACCGACTTGGGCGCCACCGCGGTCGTCTCCCAGGCGGGTGACCCGGCAGAGGCGGCCGGCCGGCTGGGCGAGGCCGCGGCCGACGTCGACGTGGTGATCGACTACACCTGGGGGAAGCCGACCGAACTGGCCATCCCGGCGCTGGCGACCCGTCGTACGGATCGAAGCAAGCAACTCACCTGGATCCAGATCGGCTCGATGGCCGGCCTGGAGATCAACCTTCCGTCGTTCGTACTACGGGCCGCCAACCTCCAGCTGATCGGCAGCGGCCAGGGCTCCGTCAGCGCAGCAGGCATCGTCGCCGAACTGCCGTCCCTGATCGCTCTCCTGGCCGCCGGAACCCTGACCGTCGACCCGCTCGCCGTCCCGCTGTCCGAGGTCGAGACGGCCTGGGCCAGGTCCACCAAGCCTGGGCAACGCGTCGTACTGGTTCCCTAGTTGACCAGGACGATTTTGCCGCCGGTGTGGCGGGTTTCGCTGAGTTCGTGGGCGGCGGCGGCCTGGGGGAGTGGGAAGGTGGCGGCGACCGGGATTCTCAGGCGGCCCTCGTTGGCGAGTTCGACGGCGAGGGCGAGACCGTGGACGGCCAGCGGGTCGGCGGAGGTGCCCAGTGCTTCGCCGGTGTCGTCGGCCGGCGCACTGTGTGACATGTGGACGCCGAGAGCCGCCGCGGTGAAGTCGGGCGCGATCGTCACCACGCGGGCTGCGTCGCCGGTGAGTGCGATGAGGTCGGGGAGTGCTCCGCCGGCGCAGTCGAACACCGCGTGCACCGGGCCGAGGGCGCGGACCCGGTCGATCAGGCCCTCGCCGTACGTCGTGGGCTCGGCACCGAGTGAACGCACGAGATCGTGGTTGCCTGCGCTCGCAGTACCGATCACCCGGGCGCCTCGCGCGGCGGCGAGCTGTATTGCCACAGTGCCCACCGCACCGGAGGCGCCTTGGATGAGGACGGTCTGTCCGGCGCCGACCTCGAGCCGGTCGAGGACCCGGGTCGCGGTCTCGACGCTGCCGGCGGCGCCGCCTGCCTCTGACCAGCTCCAGGCAGCAGGTTTTGGCGCCCAGTGGGCCAGTACTGCGTGGTCCGCGTTGGTGGCGCGCGTGGTCATCGAGGCCATCCCGAAGATCTCGTCGCCGAGCTGCACCCCGGTGACGCCGGTGCCGAGCTCGTCCACGACACCGGCGGCGTCGAAGCCGGTCCGGAACGGGAAAGTGACGGGGACGACGTCGCGCAGCTTGCCGGAACGGATCGCGACCTCGCCGGGTGCGACCCCGGATGCTTTGACCGCGATGCGGATCTCGCCCGGTCCCGGACGGGGCACCGGGGTGTCGGTGAGGTGGACGACGGACGGCTGACCGTATTCGGTGAACTGGATCGCTCTCATGCGGCCGAACGTAACGGAACACCCCGTCCGGTTAGCTAAAGTGAGAGTGGTGAACACTGAAGTGAGAGCGACAGACCGGTCGGACGCTCGTGATCCTGCGAAACTTCGGTCGGACGCGCGGGACAACCGGGAGCGCATCCTCGCGGTTGCCCGGTCCGCGTTCGCCGCCGACGGGCTGGAGGTGCCGATCCGCGAGATCGCCCGGCGGGCGGAGATCGGCGTGGCGACCGTCTACCGGCACTTCCCGACCAAAGAGGCGTTGCTGAGCGAAGCCCTTGCCGAGCAGATGGCATCGTGTCGCGCGATCGTGGCCGCGGGATTGTCCGCCGACGATCCCTGGCAGGGCTTCAGCCAGGTGATCGAGGAGCTGATGACGGTACATGCCCTCGATCGCGGCTTCGCCCGGGCGTTCACCTCGAGGCTCCCGCAGGTAGCAGGCTTCGAGGCCGACCGCGCGCAGACGCTCGGCCTGGTCCTGGAGCTGATCCGCCGCGCGAAGGCAACCGGCGCCCTGCGCGAAGACCTCCGCCTGGAGGACGTGAGTCTGGTCCTGATGGCGAACGAGGGGATCCGCGCCGAATCCCCGCAGCTCCGAGTAGCGGCAGCCCGCCGCTTCGCCGCCCTCGTCCTCCAATCCTTCCAGCCACCCCCGACCCCAACCCGTCTCCCACCCCCGGTCCGCCTGCCCCTGTCGCTGGCGGAAGTCGAGGCCCTCTCACCCGAGTAGTCTCCGACCCCGTGGACACCCTCAAGACAGCCACCGCCGACTTCGAACGAACCGTGGCTGCCCTACCGCCGAACTCCTGGAACAACGACACCCCCTGCGACATCACGGTCCGAGAGGTCGTCGACCATGTTGTCGCCGGCAACATCTTCGCCGTACGCCTACTGGCAGGTGCCTGTGCCGCTGACGCCGTCGCAGACCTGGATGCGGACCACCTGGGTGATGACGCACTCGCGGCAGTGGTCACGTCTGGCGCGGAGCAACTCACCGCCTTCGCCGCGGCGGACCAGACTCGCTCCTTGCATCACCCGAGCCGGGACATCTCCTATCAGACCTTCGTCCGCTTCCGGTTGGGCGAGCTGGTCATCCATGCCTGGGATCTCGCCGTCGGCGCGGACCTCGATCGCACGCTCAACCCCGTGGTCGCGGAAGCCTTGTGGGCAATGGTCGAGCCACACCTCGACGACATGCGGTCGATCGGTGGCTACGGGAGCGGTCCGAGTTCGGATCTCCCACCGACGACTACGCTCCAAACGCGTCTGTTGGACGCGTTCGGGCGGCGGGCTTGACGGATGGTTGAGATCCGCCGGTGGCTGGACCGGACGAGTGAGAGCTGGGCTCCGCCGGAGCCGCGCGATCTGACCAGTTCCCTGCGCTTTCTGGTGTGGCTCACTCGGTCACAGTCACGACGCGTCATGATGGGGGCGTTGCTCGGCACCTGCTGGACGGTCGGCCTGGCTGTACCGCCGTGGGTGCTGTCCAGGGCCGTGGACAAGGGCCTTGTCGCGGGCGATACCGCGGCTCTCGTGCGATGGGCCCTTCTGCTGCTGGCGATCATCGTGCTGAACGCACTGCTGGGGATCAGCAGACATCGCACGATGACCAAGATCCGGATGGACGCATCGTTTCGTACCGTCAGGGCGACGGTGTGGCACACCTCCCGTCTGGGTGCTTCCCTGACTCGTCGCGTCGGCGCGGGGGAGGTGGTGACCGTCGGCATCGCTGACGCCCAGACCGTTGCTCAGGCGTTGACTGTCACCGGGCCCGGCGTCGGGGCAGTGGTGGCGTACGCCGTGATCGCGGTCGTGCTGTTCACCATCTCGCCGTTGCTGGCCGCGGTGGTCCTGGCCGGCGTACCGCTGCTTGCTGTCGCTGTTGGTCCGTTCTTGCAGCGCATTGAGCGAACCAGTGGTGACTACCGGGCGCACCAAGGGCTGCTGACGACGCGTCTGGTCGATGTGCTGGCCGGGCTGCGGGTGCTCAACGGGCTCGGGGGGAAGGCGTTCGTGGCGTCCCGCTACGCGCAGGAGTCACAGGGACTGGTGGGGCGCGGTTACCGGATCGCGGGGCCGTCGAGTTGGGTGGGCGCGTTGGGTGGCGGCCTGCCCGCGCTCTTCCTGGCCGCGGTGGTGTGGTTGTCGGCCCGGATGGCTGCCGCCGGCGGGATCAGCATCGGTGATCTGGTCGCCGTCTACGGGTACGTCGCCGTGCTGGTCGTTCCGGTGACGTTCTTCATCGAGGGCAGTGGCGACATCGCCCGGGCCCGGGTTGCGGGTCAGCGAATCATCGATCTGCTCAACCTGCCCGTATCACCCCACCAGGGTACGGAGGCGCTTCCGGCCGGCTGTGGGCCGTTGGCCGACCCTGAGTCCGGCGTCATCATCCGTCCCGGAGTACTGACTGCGCTGACAGGGACGCAGGCCGCAGCGGTGATCGAGCGGCTCGGGCACGTGAGTTCCGATTCCGGCCCGGGGGTGACGTGGGCCGGCGTACGGGTTCATGACGTTGCGCGGGAGGAGTTCCGGCAGCGGCTGGTTCTCGCGGACAACCACGCGGAGGTCTTCGCCGGCGCGGTGCGGGAGGTTGTCGCGGGACGGCTCGAGGCCGACGACGATCGGCTCCGGTCGGCGATCCGGGTGGCGGTCGCCGAGGACGTCGTGGAGGCGTTGCCTGCTGGTCTGGATACGGTGATCGCCGCCGGTGGGGCTGATCTCTCCGGCGGGCAGCGCCAGCGGATCCAGCTTGCCCGGGCCGTGTACTCCGCGCCCGACGTACTGCTTGCCGTCGACCCGACCTCTGCGGTCGATGCCACCACCGAAGCAGCGATCATCGAGCGGCTCCGCGCAGCCCGGCGCGACCTGACCACGGTCGTCACGACGTCGTCGCCACTTGTCCTGGATCAGGCGGACGAGGTCATCGTCCTGGTCGACGGTCGGGCATCGTCGGTGGGAAGGCACGCGGAGCTGCTGCAGCGCGATGCCCACTATCGCGCCTTGGTGTCGCGGGCCCAGGACGATGCCGATGAGTAGGCAGCTGCCGGTTGCGGGGCCGGCAGAAGTTCGTACTGCGGTGCGACGCGACCTGCGGGCGGATCGCCGGGCCGTGATCGGGCTGGTGCTGGTCAACGGGCTCGCCTCCGCGGCAGGTCTGATCGGTCCATGGTTGCTGGGGCGGATCATCGACACGATCCAGGACGGGTCGGGTGGCGTCGGCGCCGTGGATCGGCTGGCCTTGTCCGCGTTGGTGTTCGCGATCGTGCAGACGGTGCTGACCTGGTGGGCGTTGAAGATCGGCTATCGGTTCGGCGAACGTACTGCGGCGCGCGTCAGAGAGAGGTTCCTGCTGCGGACCTTGGCGCTGCCGCCGCGAGTGGCCGACCAGCTTCCGGCCGGCGATCTGATCTCCCGGGGGAGTACTGATGCCGCACTGGTCGCTTCGACCCTGCGGTCGGCGGTGCCCGAGGTACTGGTAGCGATCATCCATGCGCTGTTCCTGATCGTCGCTGTGCTGGTCCTGTCGCCGCTGCTCGGGCTCTGCGGACTCGTGTGCCTGGTCGGTGTCGGCGCGGCCGTGCGGTGGTACCTGCGGCGCGCCAGACCGGTCTATCTGGCGGCCGCCGCCTCTGGAGCTGAACTGGCCGAGGTGGTCGCCGGCAACGCCAAGGGTGCCCGCACGATCGAGCTGCTCGCCCTGGAGAACCGCCGGACCGAGGCGGTGGAGGGCGCGATCACGCAGGCCCGGTCCGCGCGCCTGGATGCGCTGTGGCTGCGGACGGTGCTGTTCCCCTGGGCAGAAGTCTCGCTGGCGCTGCCGGTGGTCGGTGTGCTGCTGATCGGCGGCGGGCTCTATGCCAACGACCTGACCAGCCTGGGGACCGTGGTCACGGCAACGGTCTACCTCCGTCAACTCGTCGGACCACTCGACACCCTGATGCTCTGGATCGAACAGCTGCAAGGCGCCGCAGCCTCTTACGCCCGCGTCGAAGGGCTGGCTGACATCGCCGGCGAGCTCGCCCCCGGAGGCGCCCCGGAGGGTGATCGGATCCAGGTGAGCAATGCGCACTACAGCTACACGGGTACCCGCGACGTACTGCACGGCATCAATCTCTCCGTCCGGCCCGGCGAACGCCTGGCCATCGTCGGCACCTCCGGGGCAGGGAAATCAACTCTCGCCCGTCTCCTGGCCGGCCTGGACCGTCCGCACACCGGCTCGGTGACGATCGGCGGTACGCCGGTGGCCGACCTGTCGCCGGACCAGCTCCGCGAGCACGTCGTACTCATCACCCAGGACCACCACGTCTTCCATGACACCGTGCGCTACAACCTGCGGATCGCCCGGCCGGACGCCACCGACGAGGAGATGTCCGCCGCTCTGGAGGCCGTCGGTGCCACCCACCTGTCCGACCTGGACACCGAGATCGGCGGCACCACCGTCGTGGACGGTGCTACCGCGCAGCAACTTTCACTGGCCCGGGTAGTCCTCGCCGACCCCCACACCGTGATCCTCGACGAAGCCACCGCCCAACTGGACCCGAGAACGGCTCGCCGCACAGAGCAGTCCTTGGCAGCGGTACTCCGGGGACGCACGGTGATCGCGATCGCCCACCGCCTCCAGACTGCCCACGACGCCGACCGGATCGCGGTCATGGAGTCGGGCAAGCTCGCCGAACTGGGCACCCACGCCGAGCTGGTCGAGGCGGCCGGCGCCTACGGCAAGCTCTGGCGCTCCTGGCACGGCGGATCCGCGTAGTACGGCAAAAAAGACCCCGGCTGGAATCCAGCCGGGGTCTTCTGCTGCCTAGGTCAGTGCTTGGTGACCTCTTGGGCCGCGGTCTCGTCGGACTGCTCGACGGTGCCGGTGATGCTCTCGGCCGTGTGCGAGGCGCCGAGCTCCTCGTGGTCGTCGTGCCCGTGACCGTGGCTGTGCGCGTCCTCGATCTCTCCGGCGGTCGGCTTCTGCACCGAGTCGGCGAAGTAGAACTTGGACAGCCGCGCGCGCACCTTGTTCAGTGCCCGCTTGGGAGCCCGTACGCCGTTGTCGTCCGTCTCCGGGCCGATGTCCAGCGGAAGGATCCGGTCGCGAGCGGTGAGCTCGTACGCCTCGTAGGTCGAGATCGGGGTGTGCTTCTCGTAGTACTCACCCTCGGGCGTCCGGACGATGATGCCGGACTCCAGGCCGTGCAGGATCCGGTCGTTGTCGGAGCGCTGCAGCGAGATCGCGATCCGCCGGGTGGCCCAGAAGGCGAACACCGGCCCGAGGAAGACGGCGAACCGCAGGAACCAGGTGACGTGGTTCAGCGAGACGTCGAAGTGGGTCGCGATCAGGTCGTTACCGCCACCGATCCACAGCAGACCGTAGAAGGTGATGAAGGCGGCACCGATACCGGTCCGGGTCGGCATGTTGCGCGGCCGGTCCAGCAGGTGGTGTTCCCGCTTGTCGCCGGTGATCCACTGCTCGATGAACGGATACAGGGCCACCAGGGTGACGAACGCCGGCGGGATGATCAGCGCCGGTATCAGCAGGTTCCAGCTGAGCGTGACGCCCCAGAAATGGGACTCGAACCCCGGCATCAGGCGCACAGAGCCCTCCAGCCAGCCCATGTACCAGTCGGGCTGGGAGCCCGCCGTGACCTCAGCCGGGTTGTAAGGACCGTAGAGCCAGACCGGGTTGATCTGCAGCACTGCACCCATCAGCGCGGTGACCCCGAAGACGACGAAGAAGAAGCCGCCGGCCTTGGCCATGTACACCGGCATCAGCGGGTAGCCGACGACGTTCTTCTCGGTCCGGCCGGGGCCGGGGTACTGCGTGTGCTTGTGGTACACGACCAGGAAGAGGTGTGCGGTCACCAGCGCCAGGATCAGACCGGGGATCAGCAGCACGTGGATGGTGAAGAACCGGGAGACGAACTCGTCGCCGGGGAACTCGCCACCGAAGATGAAGAAGCTCAGGTACGTGCCGATCACCGGCGACGCCTGGATCATGCCCTGGGTGATCCGCAGACCGGTTCCGGAGAGCAGGTCGTCGGGGAGGCCGTAGCCGATGAAGCCCTCGATGATGCCGAGGAACAGCATCCCAAAGCCGATCACCCAGTTCAGCTCACGCGGCTTGCGGAACGCACCGGTGAAGAAGATGCGCAGCAGGTGGACCATCATCGAGGCGACGAACAGCACGGCCGCCCAGTGGTGGATCTGCCGCATCAGCAGACCGCCGCGGACGTCGAAGGAGATGTCCAGCGTCGAGGCGTAGGCCTCGGACATGTGCAGGCCCTTGAGCAGGCTGTAGGAGCCCTGGTACTCGACCTCGCCCATCGACGGCTTGAACCACAGGGTCAGGAAGATGCCGGTGAGGATCAAGATGATGAAGCTGTAGAGCGCGATCTCGCCGAGCATGAAGGACCAGTGGTCGGGGAAGACCTTGCGCAGGTTCTTCTTCCCGATCTTGCCGATGCCGAGACGGTCATCGGCCCACTTGACCGGTGGCGGAAATTCCTTCGTGGACACTGTTGTCACCCTCGTTCCCAGAAGCTCGGGCCGACCGGCTCGGTGAAGCCGCTCTGCGCGACCAGGTAGCCCTCCGCGTCCACTGCCAACGGTAGCTGAGGCAGCGGCCGGGCGGCAGGGCCGAACACGACCTTGGCTCCGTCGGCCAGGTCGAACGTCGACTGGTGGCACGGGCAGAGCACGTGGTGGGTCTGCTGCTCGTACAGCGAGATCGGGCAGCCGACGTGGGTGCAGATCTTGGAGTAGCAGAGGATCCCGTCGACGCCCCAGTTCTCCCGGCCCGAGGGGACCCGGATCTCGTTCGGGGCGATCCGGACCACGATCACCGAGGCCTTCGCCTTGGCGTTCTGGTACTCGACCGCGCTCTCCTCCTGCATCGGCGCCAGGTTGGCCGGTGCGGCGTTGACCAGCTGGCCGACGATCAGGTCGGACGGCTTGATCGGGCGCAGGGTGACGTCGTTGACGACCCGGATGCCCTTCGCCCAGATCGTGTTGTAGAGGCTCCGGCCGGGCAGCGGACCGAGGTCGCGCAGCAGCACGATGGCCGGCAGCCCGAGCAGGCCCATCGCACCGATCAGCGAGCGGCGGATCAGCTTGCGCCGGGTGAAGCCGGACTCTTCGGTGCCCTGCTGGAAGGCCTCGATGATCTCGGCCTTCTTCTCTGGTGAGGTGAAGGCGTCGTGCCGGTCCTCGGAGATCTCGGTGTCGACCATCAGCTTCTTGGCCCACTGGATCGCGCCGGCGCCGATCATGAACAGCGCCAGGCCCAGGCAGAGCCCGATCACCAGGTTGTTCGCGTTGCCGGACAGCGGCCCGAACTGGAGGATCGAGTCGCGCGGGATCGCGAAGTACGCCACGCAGGAGCCGAGCGCGAGCAGGCCGGCCAGCGTGAACAGCCCGGCGACCTGACGCTCGACCCGGTCGGCGGCCTGCGGGTCGATATCGGTGATCCGCGGTTCGTGCGGCTCGATGCCCGGATCCGGGATCGGCTCCGCGACGACCACGGCATGCCCGTGGTCCTCGCTCACGACCGGAAGCTTCTCGTCACTCATTCTGCCTTCGCTCCCTTGGCCCTGACGCCCTTGGCGCCGATCCAGACCGCCACACAGACCAGCAGGCCGATGCCGACCAGCCAGCCCCACAGACCTTCGGAGACCGGGCCGAGCCGGCCGAGGCCGAAGCCACCGGGGTCCTTCTGCTGCTGCAACGCGTTCAGGTACGCGATCACGTCACGCTTGTCCTCCGGCTGCAGCACCTGGTCGGAGAAGACCGGCATCTGCTGCGGACCGGTGAGCATCGCCTCGTAGATGTGCTTGGGGTCGACGTTCATCAGCGACGGCGCGTACTTGCCGTTCGGCAGGGCGCCACCGCGGCCGGCGAAGTTGTGGCACGCCGTGCAGTTGGTCCGGAACAGCTCGCCACCACGGGTGATCTGCTCGTCGGTCGCCTTGCTGATGTCGTAGGACTCCTCGGCCGGTACGGCGGGGCCGGGAGCCAGCGATGCGACGTACGCCGCCAGCGCCTCGATCTCGGCCGGCGTGTGGGCCGGGGTCTTGCGCGGGATCTGCGCGCCCGGCTGCATCGCGGGCATCCGGCCGGTGCCGACCTGGAAGTCGACCGCGGCCGCGCCGACTCCGATCAGGGACGGGCCGGCCATCTTGCCCTCGCCGTTGCCACCGCCCTCGGCGTTCAGGCCGTGGCAGCTGGCACAGCCGACCGCGAAGAGCTTCTTGCCCTCTTCGATCTGCTGGGACTGGGCCGAGTTGTCCGCCACCGCGTTGTCAGGGGCGAACGCGGCGTACGCGGAGCCCACCGCCAGGAGGCCGAACAGGAGCACGACGAGGCCGGCTGACCGGTGCCGTCGTCGCGCGGAGAGGAAGCGCGCCGGTGACAAGGAAAGTCTCTTCTCACTCATTTGAGCAGGTAGATGGTCGCGAACAGGGCGATCCAGACCACATCGACGAAGTGCCAGTAGTACGACACGACGATCGCGGAGACGGCCTGTTCGTGGGTGAACTTACGAGCCATGTACGTCCTGGCGAGGACGAACACGAAAGCGATGAGACCGCCGGTCACGTGCAGACCGTGGAACCCGGTGGTCAGGTAGAAGACCGATCCGTACGGCGACGACGAGATCGTCACGCCCTCGTGGATCAGCTTGGCGTACTCGGTCACCTGGCCGGCGATGAAGATCGCGCCCATCAGGTAGGTGAGGATGAACCACTCACGCATGCCCCAGGCGCGGACGTTCGCCAGCGCGCCGGTCCGGCCCACCTTGCCGTGCTCGGCGGCGAAGACGCCCGCCTGGCAGGTGAAGGACGACGCGACCAGGATGAACGTGTTCACCGAGGCGAACGGCACGTTCAGCATCGCGGTCGACGCTTCCCACAGGGACTCGGTCCCCGCTGCCGCCGCGGCGGTCGTCACGGACCGGATCGTGAAGTACGCCGCGAACAGGGCGGCGAAGAACATCAGTTCGCTCGAGAGCCAGACGATCGTGCCGACACTGACCATGCTGGGACGGTCATGGTGTCCGTGTTCACGGGACGCTGGGAGCGCGGTTGCAGTGGCCACGGCGTCATTATGTCGGTCGAGGTATCCGACAGCACGCCCACCCCCATGCATGTCGGCGACTTCCTGTTTCTACTGTGGACAGGTGCTTCCCCTTCACGCCGGACCAGGCGATCAGATCGCGCCGTTCACGCCTGGGCGTCTGCTCACCGCGTGGACCTTCGAGCCGGTGTTACTGGCAGTGATCATCGTGGTCGGCGGCCTCTACCTGTACGGCGTACGTCGCCTGCATGCGCGTGGTGACAAATGGCCCGTCGGGCGGACTGTCGCCTTCGTCGGACTCGGTCTCGGCAGCGCTGTGATCGCCACCCAATCCGCTCTCGGCACCTACGACACGGTGCTGCTCAGCGTGCACATGGCGCAGCACATGATCCTGTCGATGCTGACGCCGTTGGCGATGGCACTCGGGGCACCGGTGACGCTTGCCCTGCGCACCCTTCCGCCGAATCCGCGGAAATGGTTGCTCTCCGTGTTGCATTCGCGGGTGGCGAAGGTGCTCTGCTTCCCGCTGATCGGCTTCACGCTCTTCGTTCTGAGCCCCTGGGCGCTCTACTTCAGCGGCTGGTACGACGCGACGCTGCGCTCGACGGCGCTGCACGACCTGCTGCACGTCCATTTCATTGTTGTCGGTTCGTTGTTCTTCTGGCCGCTGCTGGGCCTGGATCCGGTGCCCGGGCGGGTGATCTATCCGTTCCGGTTGATGCTGACGTTCCTCACATTGCCGTTCCACGCCTTCCTCGGCATCACGATCATGTCGGCGAACAAGCTGATCGCGGAGGACTGGTACACATCGTTCGGCCGATCCTGGCCGCCGTCACCGCTGCGCGACCAATACATCGCGGGCGGTCTGCTCTGGGGCTCCGGCGACATCATCGGGATCGTCTTCTTCGCCGTCCTGTTCGTCCAGTGGGTGAAGCAGTCGATGCGCGAAGCCAAGCGGGAGGACCGCCGGCTGGACCGGTTGGAGGAGCAGGCGCGCAGGGCCGAGCAGGGTCCCCGGTAGCATTCGCTTGTCCACTGTCACAGACACACAGCTTGGGATGAATCGATGAGCTCAGAGCGTCCGCTGAAGGTGCTGGTCTACAGCGACGACCGTACGACGCGGGAGTCGGTCCGGCTGGCGTTGGGCAAGCGGCCCGCGGCCGACCTGCCCGAGCTCGAGTACTTCGAGTGCGCGACCGAGCCGGCCGTGATCAAGGCCATGGACGCCGGTGGTATCGACCTGGCGATCCTGGACGGCGAGGCGGTGCCGGCCGGTGGGCTGGGGATCGCCCGGCAGCTGAAGGACGAGATCTTCCAGTGCCCGCCGGTGCTGGCCATCATCGGCCGCCCGCAGGACGCCTGGCTGGCGACCTGGTCGCGCGCCGAGGCGGCCGTGTCGCACCCGATCGACCCGATCAAGCTGGCCGAGGCGGCCGCGGACCTGCTCCGCGCCCGGATCGCCAAGCTCCCCGCGACGACCTGATCCGCCGGCCATGACAGCCGGTACGACGGGGCCGCGTGCGTTCACGTGGCCCCAGGTGCTCAACCCGTTGCTGCGCCGCGAGGATCTCGATGCCGCGGCGACCGCCTGGGCGATGGAGCAGATCCTGTCCGGCGCCGCCTCCCCGGCGCAGCTGGCCGGATTCGTGATCGCGCTGCGCGCCAAGGGCGAGACCGTCGTCGAGGTCGAAGGGCTCGTGGCGACCATGCGCGACTTCGCCACCCGCATCGACGTACCGGGACGCACGCTGGACGTCGTCGGTACCGGTGGTGACCAGGCCCACACCGTGAACATCTCCACCATGTCGGCGATCGTTGCCGCCGGCGCCGGCGCGAAGGTGCTCAAGCACGGCAACCGGGCGGCCTCGTCGGCTTGCGGTGCGGCCGATGTACTGGAGGAGCTGGGGATTCCGCTGGACCTGACCGCGCCGCAGGTGGCCGCGGTGGGGGAGCTGGCCGGGATCACCTTCTGCTTCGCGCCCGCGTTCCACCCGGCTTTGCGGCATGCCGCAGTACCGCGGCGTGAGCTCGGCGTACCGACGACCTTCAATTTCCTGGGACCGTTGGCGAATCCCGGTAATCCGTCGGCGCAGGCCGTCGGGGTCGGGGACAGCCGGATCGCGGGGTTGATGGCCGGGGTGCTGGCGCGGCGGGGGATCGACGCTCTGGTCTTCCACGGTGACGACGGGCTGGACGAGCTGACCACGATGACGACGTCGCAGGTCTGGACGGTCGGGCGTGGAGTGGTCGAAGGACCCGAGACACTGGATCCGCGGGATTTGGGGATCGAGCCGGTTCCCGCCGAGGCCTTGCGCGGTGGCGATGCGGCGTACAACGCGAAGGTCGTGCGGGCGTTGCTCGATGGTGAGCGCGGGGCCGTGCGCGACGTCGTACTGCTGAATGCCGGTGCGGCGTTGGCTGCGCATGACGCGAGTACCGGGCCGTTGGTCGAGCGGATCCGCGCCGGTATGGAACGGGCCGTGGAGTCGATCGACTCGGGTGCGGCGAAGGCGCTACTGGATCGCTGGATCGCCGCCTGCACCGAGGTCCGCTAGCAGCTCGCCCACCCTCCATCTGGGTGGGCGAGCTTGCTTTCAGCTGCCGATCTTGATCTGGGAGACCTTGGTCCGCCAGACCGGCAACCACTGCGGGGTCGACCCGGCGATGTCGCCGATCGAGACCGCCGCCGTCCCGTCGCCGCGATCGATCACCGCGATCAGGATGACCGAGTAGGTCTCCTTCAGCTTCGGCTTCTTCACCGCGATCCGGGCGGTGATCTCGTGCCCGGGGTGCCCGTCGACCTGGATCGGCCGGTGCGTCACGGCGTACGGCTTGGCGGTGGCGTCATAAAGCCGGGTCAGCGCCATCCCGCCGGCCATCTGGGCCGCCGCCTTCAGACCGGCCGGGGTGTTCGTGTACTGAACCTCCTTGGACAGCTGGCCGAACGACACATAGTTGCCCCAGCTGCTCTTTCCGTCGTACTTCGCATGCACGGTCAGCCAGGTCGCGGCACCGCCGTACAACCCGGTCCGCTCGTAGTTGTCACCCCAGGCCGAACTCATCAACGGCATCGTGTCGTTGTTGGCGGCAACGAGATTCGTGCCGATCACCTTCCCGACCGGCGGCGGCGTCGACGACGGGCTCACCGAAGGATTGATCGTCTTCAACGGACTCGACTTCGCCGACGGCACCGAGACCGGGGAGGTCGCCTCCGCCTTGCTCCAGATCCAACTGGCACTGAGCGCCGTCGACACCAACGCCACCACCACCAACACCAACGCCCCCACCAACCGAGGCGTCCGAGTCGAATCCCCCCGCCGAGTCACCACTCCGTAACCGTCATCACCCCCCACCTGCCCAGCCGAGACCTCCTGCTGCCCAGGCCTTCGCTGCTGGCCTCCCGGCCCGTACCCCGGCTGTCCACCTTGCTGAGCTCCGGACCCGTACCCCGGCTGCCCACCTTGCTGAGCTCCCGGCCGGTACTGCCCCTGCGGCCCACCTTGCTGGCCTCCCGGCCCGTACTGCCCCTGCGGCCCACCATGAGCCGCTCCCCTCTGCTGCTGCCAAGCTCCGTCCGGCCCGTGCTGCCCACCAACCGACGGCTGCACCTGAGGCCCCTGCCTCACCCAATCCTGCGGCCGACCCGCCCCCTCCGCCCCTTGAGCAGACCACGCCTGCCCCTGCCCAGGAGACACCGCTCCACCCGGCCCTTGCCCAGCAGACACCGGTCCAGCCTGCGCCTGCCCGTACCCCGGCTGCCCACGGTACGGCTGATCCACAGCCCGCTGTCCGGGGTAGGGCTGACCTGTCGGCTGACCCTGACGAACCTGCCCCGGTGGCGTCTGCCCAGGGCGCGGCTGGCCAATCGGTGCCTGACCAATTGGAGCCTGAGCAGAATACGGCTGCTCAGGAGCTGGCCCACCGGAGCCCGGCAGACCCGTCACCTGGTGAGATCCACCAGCTGCCTGCCCCGGCGTACCAGCAGGTGCCTGTCCCGGCATCCCCTGCTGTTCATGCTGCGCACGAAGCGGCGGAGGAGGAGGCGGCGGAGCAGGTGCCCGCGACTGCCCGAACAACGAATCCCCGGACAACGCATCCGACAACACCCCGTCCGACAACGCACCCGACGACGGCAGACCCGGCGACGGTGCACCCGCACTTAACGCGCCCGACGACGGCAGACCCGGCGACGGCGCGGCTGGAGGCAGCGGACCCGGTGATGGGGGGCCTGCGGGTGGGGGTGCGGTGGACCAGGCGTCGTCTGTGGGGGGCGCGTCTGGGGTGGGGGATTGGCGCGGGGTGGTGGGGCGTGGGGGTGGGGCGCTGTGGCGTGCGGGTGGACGCTGCGGCGGCGGTGGGTTCTCGTTCTCAGCCAACGTTGATTCCCTTGTAGACCTGGCTTTCGGCCGTCCTCAGGTCCGGCCGGTTCGTGGGGATGTCGCTGATGTACGCGACCGCGGTACCGTCACCGAGGTCGAACACGGCGACGGTCAGCGTCAGTGCCCGCGCGCTGATCTTCGGCGAGTTCGCGGTGACGGACTGCTGGTAGTACCAGCCGTTCTTGCCGGACCGTTTGACCGATCCGTTGCGTAACGGCTTGAAGGTGACCGGGACGTCCACGTACATCGAGCTCCGGACCTGCAACGACAGGTCCGCGGCGGTCGCCTGCGGGTTCCCGTTGAAGAGCGTTCCGGTACCGAGTGCGCCGACGAACATGTCGGCGTACCAGTCGTTCTTGCCGTCGAAGTTCTCCTGCAGCAGCACGTACTGGCCGCTGGAGTCCAGCAATTGCGGCACGAGCCGCTTGCGGTCGGACCACGGCGGCTTCTGGCGCGGGAACGAGATCGCATCGGAGGCGATCCGCGAACCCGCGTGCAGCCTGGGATTCTTCGACTGCCCCGGCGAGATGCTGCTCTGCGGTCCGGTCGGCTTGGCCGTCGGTTGCGTAGGCGCGGTCGAGGTGCCGCCGCTCGGCCCGGTCGAGGTGCTATTGGTCGGGTCGGTCGAGGTGCTGCCGGTCGAGACGGGAGCGGTCGGACCGGGATCCGCGGTCTTCTGATCGCCGCGATCCTTCAGCAAGAAGAAAACCCCTGCCACGACGATGAGCACCAGCCCCACCGCCGCCGCGACCACAATCATCGTCTTGTTGCCCCCGGCACCGGACCCACCCTTGCCTGCGGACCCCTTCTTCCCGCCGTCCCCACCACCACTCCACGGCCCAGCACCACCCCGGCCCCAGGCCCCCACCCCCGTCTGCGTCCCCCCGCCCTGCCACTGCTGCCCACCCCGCTGCAGCGCAACACCTCCACCCTGCCAAGCCCCCTGACCATCACCCACCAAAACCGGCCCACCACCCCCGCCCTGCACACCTGCGCCTGGGCTTGGCCCAGTCGCCTGCCACGCTCCAGCAGCACTTAGCGCGCCCGCACCGTGCGCGCCTGCACCCTGCGCGTCCGGACCGGCCGCGTCAGCACCCCGCGCGTCCGCGCCCTGCGCTGCGCTGGTCGTCTGCCAGCCCCCAGACCCGCTCTGTGCGTCGGCACCTGCAGTCACCTGCGCGTTGTCGCCACCAGCCTGTACTGCGCTGTCGGTGCCGCCGCTGCTCTGCTTCCCCGCGGTCTGCCACGGACTGCTGCCCGCCTGCCACCCAGTCGAGCCCTGCTGAGCCCCCACCTGCCAGCTAGCCGAGCCTTGCTGAGCCCCGGCCTGCCAGCTAGCCGGGCCTTGCTGAGCCCCTGCCTGCCAACCAGCCGAGCTTTGCTCAGCTCCCGCCTGCAACTCGCCGGCGGAACTCCGGCCTGATCCGCTGCTCTGGCCTGCCGCATCGCCCTGCTGGCCAACCGCCTGCCAACCAGTGGAGGTTCCTTCACCCGATACAGCGCTCTGGTCTGACCCGGTGCTCTGACCTGATCCGTTGCCCTGGGCTGTCCTGTTGCCCTGGTCTGATCCGCTGCCCTGGGCTGATCCGGCGCCTTGGATCTGCGCGGTGGCTTGGCCCGTCTCGGCGTCGTCGGCTTGGTTGCCAGCGTGCTCGACGCCGGGCTGCTTGTCGTCGGGCTGCTCGGTGTTCGCCTGCTCGACGTCGTCCGCCGTGCCGGCCTCGCTCTCGCCAGGCTCAGCGCTCGACTGGCCAGACTCAGCGCTCGAGTTGCTGGTCGGCGCGCCAGCTACCGGCTCAGCCAGCTTCAGCTTCCAGCGACCTTCTTCGTCAGTGGGATCAGGCGTTGAGCCGGTCGAAGGGTTGGCATTCGGATCGACCATCGATGTCTGCTGCTGGCTAGCAGGCGCTGCAACCGCAGTCCAAGCGGCTTTGGCTTTCTCGGCAGCACTGACCTTCGCAGCAGCAGCAGCTTCGGCAGGCGCAGTACCGGCGGTTCCCGCGGACGCTGGCTCAGGATCGGCTGAGGTCGCGGCGAGTGCCGGGTTGGCGTCTGTCGGGGCAGGGGTGGGGTCGGCAGGGGTTTCTGCGGGAGCCTCGGTTTCGGTTTTGTTGGTCCATTGCGTCCCGTTCCACCAGCGGATGGTGTTGGGCTGTCCGGTGGGGTCCGGATACCAGCCCGCGGGAGGGTTGCTCATGGGTTCACCGTAACTTCAGCTCGTGTCAATCAGGGCGTGGAATCCGGCCCTCAGACGCCGTCTTCCTGGCCCAGGCTGAAGGCCGCCTCCAGGTCGTGCGTGGAGTAGGTCCGGAACGCGATGTGCGTCTCGGTGCTCAGTACGCCGGGCACCCGGTTCACGTGGTCGGGGATGACGGTCGCCAGGTCGTCGTGATGGGCGACCCGGATCATCGCGATCAGGTCCAGACCACCGGTCACCGAGTACACCTCGCTGACGCCCTCGATCGCCGCCACCTGCTCGGCGACCTCGGGGATGCGTGCGACGTCGGCCTTGATGAACACGATCGCGGTGACCATGTCGTCCTCTCCTCGAATCCCGGAAACCTGCCGCTGAAGCATAGTGCGCACTCCGCCGCCCAGCCGCCGTACGGGCAACCCCGGGTCAGCTGACCCGGGCTGGACCCAAGGGCCGGGAGCGGCGGCGGCGTTCGCTGGGGTGGTGGTGTTCTTCGGAGTGGGAGTTGTCCAGGCGGCTCACGTGCCGGCCGGCGCCGCTGATCGGGCAGGTCCAGGTGCCGTCCATCTCGACCAGGCGGATGCCGGGGGAGTCGAGCCACCGTAGTACGAGCTCGATCTCCTCCGGTGAGGCGCTCGCGACCGGTCCGATCCCCGGCAGCACGGTCTCGGCGGACGCCCGGAGCATCTCCAGATACCTCCGCGGATCCGTGCCGCGCGGGCTGATCCCGGCCGCGGCCAGCCGGCCCCGGCGGATCACGTGCAGCTCCCAGCCGCCGTCGTCCGTACGCCGGGCCGCGCAGATCTCCGCGCACCCCGTCAGCGACGACATCCGCTGCATCTTCGCGCTGCTCCGGACGAACGCGCTCAGCCGATCACGATGCACGGCCGCGTCCTCGAACCGTTCGTCGGCCGAGAGCACGTCGATCCGCCGGTCGAGCGCCTCCACCACGGGCGCCGGATCGACGGTCAGCGCCGACCGCAGCGCCGCCACGAATTCGCCGTACGAATCCACCGAGATCCGCCCGTCGCAGGGTGCCACGCAGCGCCCCATCTCGGCGAGCACGCAGGGCGAGACCGACGGCGTCCGCGACATCCGCACCGTGCACTGCCGGATCGGGAACGCCTCGTGCAGCGCCGCCATCGCCCGCTCGGCCGTCTTCCGCGAGCTGAACGGCCCGAGATAACCGGCGTCGTCGTCGCGAAGCTGTTTGACCAGCGACAGCCGCGGGAACGGCTCGACCGTCACCTTCAGCCAGTGCTGCCGCTCGGGGAACTTGGAGCGCCGGTTGTACCGCGGTTTGTGCTCCGCGATCAGCCGGAGCTCACGGATCTCGGCCTCCAGCGACGTCCCGCACTCGATGCCCCGGACGCCGGTCGCGATCCCGATCATCTCGCCGATCCGGGTGCGGGTCTCCGAGGCGGTGAAGTACGACCGGACGCGGGTGCGCAGATCCTTCGACTTCCCGACGTACAGGACCTCGCCGCGATCGTCGGTGAACAGGTACACACCAGGTGCGTGCGGCAACGATTCGGCCAGATGCCGCTTCGCGCGGACCTGTGGCGCGACGCGGGACGAGTACGTCTGCAGGTCTTCGAGAGTCTGTACGCCGAGGGAGCCGACCCGCTCGAACAGCCCGTGCAGCACGTCGACCGTCGCCCGGGCGTCGGACAGCGCGCGGTGATTCGGCGTGACCGTTGCCCGGAACAACTTCGCCAGCGTGCCGAGCTTGCAGTTCGGGGCCTCGTCCGGGGTGATCACCCGCCGGGCCAGCAGCGCGGTGTCGACGACCGCGAAATCCGGCCAGTCGTAGCCGTGCACCTGGCTCTCGTGTTTCAGGAACCCCATGTCGAACGGCGCGTTGTGGGCGACCATCACGCACCCGCGGGCGAATTCCAGGAAGGCCGGCAGCACCGAGTCGATCCGGGGTGAGGAGGCAACCATCCGGTCGGTGATGCCGGTCAGTACGGCGATGAACGGCGGGATCGGCTCGGCCGGATTCACCAGCGTCTGGAACTCGCCGATCAGCTCGCCGCCGCGCACCTTGACCGCGCCGATCTCGGTGATGCCCGAATCTCCCGGTGCGCCCCCGGTCGTCTCCAGGTCGACGACGCAGAAGGTGACGTCGCGCAACGGCGTACCGAGGTCGTCGAAACTGGGTTGCACACCACGGATCGGCATGACCGGGGCAGCGGCATGATCCGGCGACGGGCTCCTCATGCCCATGACGCTAGAAGGCCGCTCCGACAATTCCGCAGGTGACACGCAAAGGAACCGACTACGCTCTACGTATGCGTAAACAAGCGATCACCGCGAATCCGGGGCGTTCACCCGGGCGTTGTGGTCTGCGTCACTGGCTGAGCCAGGTAGCCGTTCCGGCCGGACTGCGGACCGGTGGCTGAGGCCGGCGCCGCCGCGAGCTCCGCTGCCACCACCCTGCCCGAACCGGTGCGGCAACGGGTTCTGACCCTCGCCGCCCAGGCTCTGGGGCAGTTGCCCGCGACAGACATCCCACCTCCGCTCCGGCGGTTCGCCAGCTTCGCGCCGGGCAAGCGCGCGAAGCTTTCGGCGTCCGTCCTCGGGCCGATCCTGGACACCGACGAGCATTTTCGCCGGCTGATCGCGTTCGAGGTACGGCGTGAGCACCGCGAGCTGGGCGATGCCGTCGCCGAGGGCATCCCGGTGCCGGCGGCCGAGCCGGTCGAGGTGGCCGCGCTCGCCTACCTGCTGCGCCCGACCGACTGGGAGCAGCGGGTCGCCGACGCGGCCCAGTTGCCGCCGGAGCAGCCGAAGGTCGACGACGAGGCGATCCACCGGCTCACCGAGCAGGTCGACCAGGCCCGCACCGAGACGCGTCAGGTGCGCGAACGTTTGCGCGAACAGGTCACCGAGCTCAAGGCGGAGAACGTCACCCTGCGGCGCAAGCTGAACGACGCGCGGCAGCGGATCGCCGGGCTGCAGAGTGATCTCGAGCTGCGCACAGTCGAGGCGAACACGGCGGACGAACGCGTCGAGGCGGCACGTGCGGAAGTGGACCGTGAGCTGCGCAAACTCCGGGCCCGCATCACCGAGCTGGAGGCAGTGGAGCACGCAGCACGCCGTACTGCGGGACAAGAGCGCGAGCTCGCCTCTACCAGGACACGCCTGCTGCTGGACACTCTTGTTGAAGCAGCGGGAGGACTCCGTCGCGAGCTGGCTCTGCCACCCGGGGGAGAGCTCCGCCCTGCCGACACTGTCGCCGGAGTCGAGCCTGCGTCGGCGCCTGTCGGCCGTACTGCGCCTGACGACGACCCGGCGTTGTTCGACGAACTCCTGTCGCTTCCGCAGGTGCACCTGATTGTCGACGGCTACAACGTCACCAAGACCGCCTGGCCGAACTCGCCGCTGCACTCCCAGCGCCAACGCCTGGTCACAGCACTAGGTGCATTGGTGGCGCAGCGTCGGATCGAGGTCACCGTGGTCTTCGACGGCGCCGAACTCTCCGGCCCGGTCCAGCTCAACCCACCCCGCGGCGTACGGGTCCGCTTCAGCCCCGCCGGCGTCATCGCCGATGAGGTCATCCGCCAGCTGGTCCGCGCCGAACCCCCTGGCCGCCCCATCGTCGTCGTCTCCACCGACCGCGAAGTCGCCGAAACCACCATCACCATGGGCGCCCGAGCCCTCTCCGCCACCACCCTCATCACCCGCATAACCCGCCCCTGACCCACCCCGCTCCGCCCGGGCGCCCGTAGTACGGGTGCATGGGCCCAGCCGAGCGCCCCGTAGTACGGGGGCGTCTGCTGTACCGACGGACATGAGGTGTGGCCCGTACTGCGGGTCGCCGCGTCCCCTCCGCGCCCAACTCAGGCCCGAGGTCGGCCGTGTCCACGGACACCTCATGTCTGTCGGTACGGCCTGTGGATAACGCTCGACGTCCATCGCCCCGAACCAGGCAGGATCTGGCGATGGAATCGGTAGGAACAGTCCTCGCCCGGAAGGGTGGCCGCGCCACGTACGGCGAACTGGCGGCCGCGACTTCGCGTCGCAGGGTGACGGCGGCGTTGACGAGCGGTGCGATCGAGCGAGCCGCACGCGGTGTCTACGTACGGCCCGGCATGTCCGCGGATCATCGCGTCGCCATCGCGTACGACGGTGTCCTCTCGCACACGAGCGCCGCGGAACACTGGAAGCTCCCGTTACTTGCGGCGCCCATCCTCCCGCATGTCACAGTCCCGCCGAACAGACACAAGCGCTCTGGCCCCGCCGCCGTCCTCCACTGGGCGGCGATCGATCCTGAAGACCTTGCTGTCCGGACGACCTCGCTCATTCGAACTGTCATGGATTGCGCCCGGACCTTGCCTTTCGCCGAAGGTCTCGCTATCGCGGACAGTTCGCTCACCAAGGGCACCATCACCCGGTCCGACCTGATCGCGGCGGCGGCCCGGATGCGCGGACCGGGAACGCCCAAGGTCCGACGCGTCGCCGCCGCGGCGAACGCCTGGTCCGCCAGCTTCCTCGAATCCATCCTTCGAGCGCTGCTCCTGGAAGCTGGGATCGAAGGGTTCGAGGTACAAGTCGTCGTCGTGAACGGCTCGTTCCAGGCGCAGGTCGACCTCGGCCACCGCGAGCTGCGGATAGCGATCGAGGCCGACGGGTACGAATTCCACGGCGGCCGAAGAGACTTCGCCGCCGACTGCCGCCGGTACGACGAATTGGTCGCAGCCGGCTGGCTCGTCCTCCGCTTCACCTACGAACAAGTGCTCTCGAACCCGGAGTGGGTAATCGCCACAATCCGAGCAGCAATCGCCAACCGCCTGACCCGCGCTTGAGCGAACCGCAGTACCGAGCCTCCGCAGGCGGGGCGAGATGCCCCGCCTGGCGCATCGGCTACCGAGAGGGGGCGCGGCACCCGGCGTACCGGGCGGGGGAGCGGCGTGCGGACGGACATGATGTGTCGCTTGTACTGCGGGTCGCCGTGCGCCCGCGCCGCCTGGAGGCCGCCCCAGATCCGGGCTTCCTGCGGATACCTCATGTCGGTCGGTACGCCGGATTGCCTCGTGCCTGTGGTGGGCGGTGGGGAGCGGGTCCGGCAACTCGTTGGGGGCAGGGCAACTGGTTGGGGGGGAGGCAACTGGTTTGGGGGGCCAAGGCAACCGGTTTGGGAGGGGTGGCGAACGGTTGGCGGCGGGAAATGTCGGTGGGGGGCTTTAGCGTGCTTTTCAGCCGGGTGCAAGTCCGGGTGCTTCCCCACTTTGGAGGACGTTGTGCTGATCGACTGCGATGCGTGTGCGATGAGAGGTCCGGATTGCCGTGACTGCGTGGTCACGGTGCTGCTCGGGATGCCGCCCGAGCAGAACTCGATCCGGGTCGACGACGAAGAACTGGCCGCACTCGACGTACTGGCCCAGTCCGGTCTGGTCCCGCCACTCCGGCTGGTCCACGCCGTCAGCAGCCTCGAGCTGAACTCCGTCAGTAGCGTCGAGGGAAACACTGCTGGGGAAGGGGAATCTGCGGCTGGGGCGGTCTGAGAGGTGGGTTGGGCGGGCGTTCCGGACGTTAAGTTTGGATCAAACCAGAGGGGCGAATTGCATCGGTCACGAATCGGTTACTACTGTTACCTCTCGTTGCCCCAGCGTGCCGGTTGACCAGACCGGCCGGGCAGCGAAAGCCGAAGTGTGACCCGCCGGGTCGTTCGGGAGTTACAGCGGTAGGACTCCCAGCAGGACCAGGCGCGGTCGACGGGGACGGCGTCGTACACAGGAAGGAACCGACCAGGCTGTGTCCACCGGCCGCATTAACCGCACCAGGGGAATTGCTCTCGCCGCCATCACCACCACCGCAGTAGCCGCTGGGGTGCTGTTCATCCAGGGAGCCGCGGACGCTGACCAGAAGCCGACTCTGGCGCAGGCGAAGGCGCAGGTAGCGGATCTGCAGGAGAAGGCCGAGGTCGCCGGTGAGGCCGCCAACGCGCTCCGGGGCAAGATCAGCGCCCAGGAAGCCAAGGTGAAGGCGCTGCAGGCCGGGATCGCCAAGCAGCAGGTCCAGGTCGATGCGGTGAAGCGGCAGATCGGGTCCCTCGCGGTCGCCGGCTACCAGACCTCGGGGATGTCCACGACGGCGCAGTTGCTGCTGTCGACGAACCCCGACCAGTTCCTCAGCCAGGCCTCCACCGCGCAGGCCTTCGCAGGCCAGCAGAACTCGGCCCTCCGCAAGTTCCAGGACGCCCAGGGCAAGCTGACCGACCTCCAGTCCGGTGAGCAGAGCGAGCTCGCAGCCCTCCAGGCGGTCAAGGCTCAGCAGGAAGACCTGAAGAAGCAGCTCCAGGCGAACCTGGACGCCGCGGAGAAGGTGCTCGGCAAGCTGAGCGCCGCCGACCGCGCCCGGATCGCGCAGGAGAACGCGGACGAGGCCCAGAAGGCCCGTGACCAGCGCCCTAGCCGCGACAAGGGCCGGATGGACGACGACCTGCCGAACGTGCCGGTCAGCGGTCGCGCAAGCGTCGCGGTGCAGGTCGCGCTGGACCAGCTGGGCGACTCCTACTCGTGGGGCGCCGCCGGCCCGAGCCGTTTCGACTGCTCCGGTCTGACGATGTACGCCTGGGGCAAGGCCGGCGTCTCGCTGTCGCACTCCTCCGCAGCGCAGTTCGGTGAGGGTCGCCGGGTCAGCCGCGCCAACCTGATGCCGGGCGACCTGGTCTTCTTCGGCACGTCGAGCATCCACCACGTCGGGATGTACATCGGCAACGGCAAGATGGTGCACGCGCCGAACCCGAGCAAGCCGGTTCAGGTCAACGACGTCGACTACATGAGCGGGTACGCCGGCGCTGTCCGTCCGGGCTGATCCGCGCTTCTGACATGATCAACGGCTCCGGGGCACTCGCCCCGGAGCCGAGTCATGTCACCGGCCGGGTGCTTCACTGGCTGAGGCGGCAGACGATCCCCGGAACACTAGAGTGACCCGGGCAGGTGAGCAGCGAGGGGCCGAGGTGAGCGAGGAGCAAGGCGGCAGCACGCCAACCGATCCGCCGACCCCTCAACCAAGTAAGCCGGTCTCGGACCAGACCACCGTCTTCATCCCGGCGCAGCATGCCGCGGAGGGTGGACCGGCGCTGCCGGGAAACCTCAGGTTGGGCAAGCTCCAACGGCCCAACCTCAAGCTCGCCGATCTCAAGCTCCCCGCCAGCCTTTCGCCGACCATCCTCAAGCGGGTCGCGCTCGGCCTGGCGATCGTTGTGGTTGCCGGGGCTGGTTTTGTCGGTCTGCGCAACGTGGCGAACGCTCCCGCCGACCCTGGCGCCGGCAAATCGGGCGTACCGGGCCTGACGAAGTCGCCCGACGAGGCTGCCGAGGGCGTCCGCCGGGCGGTCGAAGGCGAAGCTGTCCTCCAGCGGATGGCCGACGCGATCAAGAGCGAGAGCCGCGGCACGTTCATGAGCACGATCGACCCGCAGGCGAAGGCGTTCGACACGCAGGCACGCACGGTCTACAACAACCTCGCGAAGTTGCCTCTGGCCACCTTCCAGCTGCGCTACGTCAGCGACGACCCCGGCGCCCTCGAGCCCGACCGGACGACCGCGCTCGGCGGTTCCGAGTCCTGGCTCGCCCAGGTCGAGGTCTCCTGGCAGCTCACCGGGTACGACGCCAAACCGGCGCGCGAGTCGCTCCCGGTCACCTTCGTGACGAGAGACGGTACGACGTACGCCGCGTCCTTCAGCGAACGTTTCGTCGCCGGCCAGCGTCGGCCGATCTGGGCGCTCGGCGCGATCGACGTCGCGAAGGGTGACCACAGCCTGGTGATCAGCCTCAACTCGCAGGCGAACGCGGACGACTACGCAGCCGCCAGCGACAAGGCCGTCGACTCGGTCAGCAAGGTCTGGGGCAAGAACTGGCGGCAGAAGACCGTCATCTACCTGCCCTCGAAGCAGGCCGAGATGGAGTACGTGCTCGGCGCCCAGCCCGGCACCTACACCCAGATCGCTGCCGTCACCATGGCCGAGCTGGACACGCCTCAAGCAGGCGCGCCGGTGCGCATCGTCGCCAACCCGAAGCTGTTCGACGAGCTCGGCAAGCAGGGCCGCCGGATCGTCCTGACCCACGAGACCACCCACGTCGCCTCCACCGCGACGGCATCGCCGGTTCCGCTCTGGCTCGCCGAGGGATTCGCTGACTACGTCGCCTTCACCGCTGTATCCGTCCAGGACGAGTCGGCCGCGAAGGAACTCTTCAAGGCGATCCGCGCCGGCAAGGTCCCGAAGAGCCTCCCCGGGCCGGACGCCTTCGCGGCCTCAGCGACCGAACTGCCGCAGGCCTACGAATCGGGCTGGCTCGCCTGCCGCTTGATCAGCGAGCGAGAAGGCCAGGCGAAGCTGGTGAGGTTCTACCGGACTGTGCACGCGTCGAAGAGCCCGACCGGCCTGGCCGATGCGTTCCGCACGGTGCTCGGTACGACGGAACAGGAGTTCGTCGCCGACTGGCAGAAGTACCTCCAAAGGCTCGCAGGTGTCTGAGCGGGCTCCAAGAATCGCGGCCGTCCTGCTGGCCGCAGCGCTCGTCGTAGTGATCACGACGACCACCCCCTGGCACCTGATCGACCTGCCGAAGCCGGACGCCACCCTCGACTTCACCGCCGCCGAGATCGCCCGGCAGAACCAGTTCCGCCACGAATTGTTGCCCTGGTCAACCGCCTCCTGGGCCCTCTCCTTGCTGGTCCCGCTAGGCATCGGTTTCAGCCCACTCGGTCGACGCCTGTACGACGCGATCAACCTCCGCCGCTGGTACTACGTAGCGCCGATTCTCGTTGTAGTGTTGGGATTTCTCGCCAGTCTGGTGACCCTGCCGACCGACGTGATGGCGGAACGTGTGACCCGGAAGTACGGCCTGTCCACCGAAGACTGGGGATTGTGGTTCCAGGACCGTGCGACCAACTGGTTGCTCTCAGCAATCGTCCTCATCGCGATCACCCTCGGCCTGTTCGCCCTGGCTCGTCGTTGGCGCACCTGGTGGTGGGCGACGGCCGCGATCACCGGAGCGGTCCTGGTGCTCGCCATCTCCTTCGCCTATCCCGTCCTGGTCGAGCCGAGATTCAACGACTTCACTTCACTCGCACCCGGCCCGCAACGGGAGCAGCTTCTCGACCTGGCCAAGCAGGACGGCGTACCGGTCAAAGATGTCCTCGTCGCGGACGCCTCCAAGCGAACCACCACGCTCAACGCCTACGTCTCCGGCTTCGGATCGACCCGTCGGCTCGTCATCTACGACACGTTGCTGAAGGATGCCCCGCCCGCTCAGGTCCGGCTCGTCGTTGCCCATGAACTCGGGCACGCGGCCGAGGACGACGTCCTGCACGGAACGCTGATCGGAGCGCTGGGAGCAGCCTTCGCGGTCGTCCTCCTCAGGCTCATCCTCAGATCAAAGATGTCTGATCCACGCCAGACCGCCCTGCTTCTAGCGTTGATCGTTGCCGGCAGCACCCTCGCGGCGCCCGTTCAGAACCTTGTCAGCCGCAAGATCGAGGCCCGCGCCGACTACCACTCACTGCGCCTGACGAACGACCCGGCCGACTTCGTCGCGATGCAGCATCAGTTGTCGGTGGCAAACATCTCCGGCCTCGACCCGAGCCGCTGGCGCTACTGGATGTTCGCGAACCACCCGACCCCGCCGGAGCGGATCGCGATGGGCCGGGCCTGGGCGACCGAGCACGGATCGGTGGTCCCACCGCTGGTCCGGCGATGACCGTTCTCGTTGTCACCAACGACTTCCCGCCTCGCCAGGGTGGGATCGAGACCTTCGTCCGGTCGCTGTGCGACGAGCTCCACAACGACCTGGTCGTCCTCACCGCGCACATGCCCGGCGACACGCAGTACGACGAAAAGCTGTCCTTTCCTGTTGAGCGGGATCGTACGTCGATGTTGTTGCCGACGGCACGGGTCACGAGGCATGCCGTGGACGTGATGCGTCGCTACAAGGCGGATCGAGTGCTCTTCGGCGCGGCGGCTCCGCTCGGGTTGATGGGTCCGGCGCTTCGCAAGGCCGGTGCGCAAAGGATCGTCGCGATGACACACGGCCACGAGACCTGGTGGGCCGGCGTACCGGGCACTCGTCAAGCACTCAGAAGGATCGGTGACGCGGCCGACACCGTGACCACCGTCTCCGGGTGGTGCGAGCAGCAGATCTCCAAAGCCCTGTCGGACAAGGCGGAAGTCCGGCGGCTGACCCCGGGCGTCGACGCCACCAGGTTCTACCCGGGCTGCGGGGGAGAGCAGGTGCGGAAAGGGCTCGGCCTCGAAGGCGTTCCCGTCGTCGCCTGCGTTTCGAGACTGGTCGCGCGCAAAGGGCAGGACACGCTGATTCGCGCGTGGCCGAGGGTGCTGGCCGCAGTACCGACGGCGGTGTTGCTCCTCGTCGGCGGCGGACCGCAGCGCGAGCAGCTCACCAGGCTCGCCGAGACGATGGGGGTCGGGCACGCGGTCCGGTTCACCGGAGCGGTGCCGTGGGCCGAGATTCCGCCGTACGTCGATGCAGCGGATGTCTTCGCCATGCCGTGCCGGACTCGGCGGTTCGGGTTGGAGCCGGAGGCGCTCGGGATCGTGACGCTGGAGGCTTCCGCAACGGGGAAGCCGGTCCTGGTCGGCGATTCCGGCGGCGCTCCCGACACGGTCCGGCACGGCGAGACCGGGTATCTGGTCGACCCGTACAACCCGGTCGCGGCCGGCGTACGGCTGATCGAACTGCTGACCGATCCGGCGCTCAGTACCGCGATGGGCACGGCCGGTCGCGAGTGGGTCGCCACAGAGTGGACCTGGCAACAATCGGGGGAGACCCTCCGCACGCTCCTCGAGATCTAGTGGACAAACCTTGCCGGGGTGTGTGTACCCTAGGTCCCATGCATCAGACGTCACGCCTTGTAGCAGCCGTACGAGCATCATGCTCTCCGGCTGCCGCTGCCTGACCTCTAGTACCACCCACCGGCGACCGGAAACGGTCGCCGGTTTTGTTTTGCCCAGAACCAGGCTCACCTTTCCGGTCCATCCCACCGCAAAGGACAAGACATGAGCCTCACCAAGACCTTCATCGACTACTTCATCGACCGCGACCACGTGCCCACCACGGGTTCATCGCTCATCACGCGCCCCGGTGACCAAGTGCTGTTCACGACCTCCGGGATGCATCCGCTGACGCCTTATCTGGAAGGCGAACCGCATCCACTGGGCCGCAGACTCACCGGGGTGCAGCGCTGCCTGCGAACCACCGATCTCGACGAGGTCGGGGACCGCACCCACCTGACTGTGTTCGAGATGCTCGGCTCGTGGTCGCTCGGCGACTACGGCAGCGAGCAGTCGCTGCGGTGGGGGTATGAGCTGCTCACTGAGGGGTACGGGATCGACCCGGGTCAGCTCTACGTGACCGTGTTCGGCGGCGACAACCAGGTGGAGCTGGACCAGGAGTCGCTACGCACCTGGCAGTCACTCGGTGTGCCGATCGAGCTGACCACCGACGACAACTGGTGGTCGAACGGCCCGACCGGTCCGTGCGGCCCGGACTCCGAGATCTTCCTCTGGACCGGCAAGGGAACTTCGACCGGTACGCCGACCACCGACGACCGCTGGGTGGAGGTGTGGAACCACGTGATGATGCGCTACCGCCGGTTCGAGGACGGCTCGCTGGAGCCGCTGCAGCAGCGCAACATCGACACCGGCCTCGGGCTTGAGCGGCTGACCATGCTGCTGGAGGGCAAGGATTCGGTGTACGAGACCTCGCTGTTCGAGCCGTGGATGCGGATCATCCCCGGGCTGTGGAAGCTCGACCTGGAGTCGCAGCGGATCGTGATCGACCACCTCCGGTCGAGCATGGTCATCGTCGGCGACGGCGTGCACCCGTCGAACACCGGTCGCGGCTACGTGCTGCGCCGGCTGCTCCGCCGGGTGCTGACGCTGCTCTGGCGGGTGGACGACAGCTACACCCTGTCGGACCTGCCGATGGAGCTCTACAAGCACACGCAGGAACATTTCCACCAGGGCGAGCTGCTGACGCTGGTCCGCCGCATCCTGATCGACGAGGAGATCCGGTTCGGCAACCTGCTGGAGCGTGGCCGCCGGATCATCAGCCACGAACGGTTCCAGAAGACGCTCGACCAGAGCGACTTCGACTACCTGCACGAGACGCACGGCCTGCCGCGCGAACTCGTGCAGTCGCTACTGCCGTAGCAAGGCCAGTTCGTCACCGTGCGGATCGGCCAGCTGCCGGGATTCCGGGTGATCGAAAGTCATCACAGATCTCGTGTCTGTCTTGTACTGCGACCAGCCCGGATCCCCGGTGGTGGCGAACGCGACCCACGCCGCATGCATCCGATCGGCCAGCTCCTGCGGCGGATTGTCACCCTGCAACGGCGACCGGTCCAACGCCAAGGTGTCGAAGACGAACGGCAGCTCCAACGCATGACAAGCTCCGAGCCCCGGCAACGGCGACTGCCAGGCGAACTCGTAAACGTAAGACCGCGCGACCGCTTCAGCAAGCCGGATCGTCGGTACTGCGAAGAACGCGGCGCTAGTCACAGCGGCGAAGAGCTCACCTGGCGACTGACCGGGCCGGTTGGCGGCGAACGTCTCGGCAATCGCTGGATCGAGACCCGCCTGAGCAAGCAGCATAGGCAATGCCTCGGCCGTGACCGCGGCAGCAATCCCACTCGGCACCAGGAAGAACCGGAACTCCTCGCTGGTGAACCCGGTCAGCAACTCGAGTCCCGCGGCCGCGCCGCCGGCGATCGCGTCGAGCGGAAGCTGATGGATCAGCTCACCGTCGATCACCGGGAAGAACGGCATGATCCCGCCACCGGCCTTGACCACACTTGCACCGAATCGCGCCGGATCAGGTTTCGCCCGCAACTCCGCCGACACCACCCGCTGGGCATCGATGAGAGCCGCGGCCGGTACTGCGCCCAGCGCCTCCGGCGTCGCCTGGATCCCCAAGCGCTTCGCCAGCTCGGCGGTCATCAGTCCGGCGTCGCTCGCATGCGCCACCGCCTCGGCCGACCCGCTCTGCATGATGGCCCGCCGGAACAGCCCTTGTGACGCGGGCAACGAGATCAGGGTGGCGACACTCATCCCACCGGCCGACTGACCGAAGATCGTGACCTGGTCCGGATCGCCCCCGAAGGAGGCGATGTTCTCCTGCACCCATTGCAGCGCAGCGAGCTGGTCGAGCAGCCCGCGATTACTCGGCGCCCCCTTGACCACACCGAAGCCGATCACGCCGAGCCGGTAGTTGACGCTGACCAGGACGACGCCGTCGCGCGCGAAGGCAGTTCCGTCGTACGCCGGTACTGCGTTGGACCCGTTGCGGAAGGCGCCGCCGTGGATCCAGACCATCACGGGCAACCCCGAGCCGCCGGGCGTCCAGACGTTGACGTTGAGGATCTCGTCGCCGGGGATGATCGGGTTGCTCAGCAACTTGTTGAACGGCGGGTCGTACCCGGGTTGCGGAGGAGTAGCGCCCAGCGCGGTCGCATCCCGCACGCCGTCCCACGGCTTCACCGGTTGCGGCGCGGCGTACAGGTCGGCGCCCACCGGCGTAGCGGCGTACGGAATCCCCAGGTAGGCAGTGATTCCGTCCTTCGTCGACCCGCGAACCTGACCGCCCGTCACCGCCACAATGGGATCCATACCGCCCATCCTTACACCTGGGTAGTCAGTGCGGCCTCCGGCACTGCTGCGCCGGGAGGGGCAGCCTTGCCGACCGACGACTGGGCGACGTAGGCACCGAGGAGGACGATGACGCCGCCGAGGATCTGGTTCGGTTTCAGGGTCTCGCCGAGCAGGATCCAGGCGTAGATGCTGGCGGCCACAACCTCGACGTACGCGACGGCACCGCCGACCGCTGCCGACAGGCGCTGCACCGCGGCGGCTCCGGCGAGGTAGGCGATTACGGTGCTGACCACGATCAGGAAGGCCGCGAAGGTCCAGCCCGGCGCGGAGCGATCGCCCATCGCGATCGTGTCGGAGAGCACGTGCCACGGCACGGTCCACGGAGCCGATACCGCGGTCAACAGCAGTGCGCCGACGACGCTGCCGGCTGCGGTCATCACCAGCGGATCCGCGACGCCGGTGAGCCTCTCGATCAGCAGGAAGTACGTCGCCTGGCAGGCCGCGGCGGTGAGGCCGCAGAGCAGGCCGATCAGGTCGATCTGGAGACCGGACCAGATCTCGACGACGGTCCCGAGGCCGACGACGGCGATCGCGACGCCGAGGGCGGCGGAGCGCGGTACGACGGTCTTGCGGCCGAACTTCAGCCAGAGGACCACGAGCACCGGGCCGGAGAACTCCAGCAGGATCGCGATGCCGACGGGCAGCCGGCTGGCGGCGATGAAGAACAGTGTCTGGCAACCCGCGATCCCGGTCAGACCGTAGAGCACCAACTGCGGCCAGCTGCGCCGAGCGGCCTGGATCCCGGCTCGGCCGCGGAAGATCAGCACCAGCGGGACCAGCAGGACAGCCGAGCCCAGAATCCGCAGCCAGGCAGCCTGCTCCGGTGAGATGCCGGCGGTGATCAGCGCCTTCGCGAACGGCCCCGAAGCACCGAACGTCAGCGCCGAGAACAGCGCGAACCCAAGTCCCACCGTCTTGGTCCGGGCGGCATCCATCTCAACCCCTCACCTCGAGTCCAGGCTCATCCTGTACATGACCGTCACTGTTCCACACCCATTACATTCCGTCGACCCAGATTCCAGCAGTTGGTCGCTCAGAGCACGTTGACGGCTCGGGCGGCGATGATGGCGATGGTGAGGAGGGAGATCCCGGACTGGACGCTCATCAGGGCTTTGGTCCGGGCGGTGAGGGGCATCGTGTCGGTGGGGCTGAAGGCGGTCGCGGCGGTGAAGGCGACGAACAGGTAGTCGGTGAAGCCGGGGAGCCAGCCCTGCCAGCCGGGGAGGTCGACCGTCATCTGCGGGAAGAGCAGGTCGGCGCGCTCCTCCTCGTGCTCATGTTCGGGCATCCGGGCGAACGGTCCGCCCCGGTCGATCTCCCAGTACCAGACCGCGAACGCGACCACGTTCGTCACCCAGATCAGCAGCGCGGCCTTCACCAGCACCATGCCGCCGGTGCTGTGCCCGGAGTCGAGAAACGCGATCATCCCGATCAGGTAGATCGCATTGATCAGCACGAGCACCGCCAGCAACACCAACTCGATGTAGCGCAACCACGGCTCGTCCATCCGCAGACGGAACGGGTTCATCCACACCAGCGGTATCAGCAGTGCGACGCCGATCGCCGGGAGCAGCCAACGCGGCAGCTGGGTGATCTGCGCCGGCACTGCGAGCTGCAGCGCCAGCACCACGATCACCGCCAGCGAAGCCGGCCATCGGCGGGTGTGGCGCATGCTCGGCGCGGGTTCCTTGCTCACTGCAGCATTCTGACCCCGCAAGCCAGGTCGCCGTGGGATGTCAGCCGATCGAGGCGTCGACAACCGCCTGCCCGACATCCGTACGCCGGTAGTGCACCTGATGCCCCGAGCGCCGCCTGCTCACGAGCCCCGCCCCATGTAGCGCGGCAAGATGCTCCGCAACCGTCGCCAGAGCCAGCCCGTACTGCGCGGCGAGGGCGCTCGTCGTCGCCGGTGGATCCAGCGCGACCAGGAGCATCGCCCGCGTACGCCCGAGCAACGTCGCCAGCGGATCCGGGGGAGCCGGCGCGTCAGACCAGAGCCGGGCCGCACCTCGCGCGGGGTACACCACCGTCGGCTGATATCCGGGCGCGGTGACAACCACGAGATACGGCCAGCCGAACACCCCTGGTACGAGGAGCAGCCCCTGACCGCTGAGCTCGCGATCCTGCTCGCGGAACTGGGTCGTGATCAGCTTGTCGTCCTCCCAGCTCAGTGCGGGATGGAGGTCGTCGAACAGCTTCGCCAGACCGCCGGAGGTGAGCTGCTCCCCGCGGTACGCGATGTCGTCCTCGAGCACCCGGCTGATCAACGGCCAGTCGGGTTCGATCAACGCATGCCAGGCCGCCTCGATCTCCTGCGCGAACCCTTCCCGCGCCGCGACTGGATCCTCGAGCATCCGGTTGATCGCCGCCGCGCCCGGGTTGTTCTTCCCGTCCCGCGACTGGATCAACTCGTCCCGCACCTGATGCAGCGGCGTACTACGAACCCGCGCGATCTCCGTCTCGAACCGAGCCCGAGAAGCCTTCGGCGGGGGAGTCAGAAAGTCAGGCGTGTATCCGCTCCTCGGCTGAACCGCCCGCAGCATCCGCAGATCGAGCTTCGCCGTCACTTCTGCCTTGGCTGCAACCCACGGCGAATACAACGGCCGAGGTCGCTGCCCACCGAGCACCCGCACCGCGGACATCGTCTCCCATACCGGCGACAACCCGAACCGGCACCGCAACGCATCCGCCCGCCCGAACCTCATTACCGCCACAACCACAAACTTTCGGCCACCCCCGAAACGATACGCCACCCCGACCCACCCCAGAGCAGGCTCGCTGTCGTGTCTACTACCTACAGCTCCGTACTCCGCGTGCCCGGGCTGCGAGCGATCTTCCTGGCCCAGTCGGTATCGATGGCTGGAACTGTGGCCGCCGAGATTTCGCTCTCTATCTTGGTCTTCGAGCGGACCCGATCACCGCTGTTGTCCGCCTTGGTGCTTGTATGTTCGTTCCTGCCCTACGCGCTCGGCGGGATAGCGCTCTCTTCGATCGCCGACCGTTTCCCGGCGAGGCGAGTGCTCGTCTGCTGCGACCTGATCAGCGCAACCACGATCGCCGCCATGCTCATCCCCGGGATCCCGGTCGCCGGCTTGCTCGGGCTTCTCCTGGTGACCGGCAGCGTCGCCCCGATCTTCGCGGGCGCCCGAGCAGCCAGCCTCGCTCATCTCCTCGACGCCGACCTCTTCCCGACCGGCCGTTCGTTGCTCAGAGCAATCAGCCAGCTCACCCTGCTGATCGGATTCGCAGTCGGCGCCATAGCCGTCGCCGCGATCGGACCCACCTGGTTACTCGGTCTCGACGCCGCATCCTTCGCAGCCTCAGCGGCCCTGATCGGACTCGGCACCCCGTCAACGCCCAGAACCGGCGCGCCTACCCGGAGTACGGTGCGGGAATCCCTTGCCGGCTTGGGATACATCTTCGGCAACACCAGACTCCGAAGACTGATCCTGCTCTCCTGGATCGTCTCCGCCTTCGCCTCGATGCCCGACGGACTCGCCGTCGCCTACACCGCCCAGACCGGCGTCGCCGCCTCGCTAGCCGGTGCGTTGTTCACCGGGTACGCCGCCGGCTCGATCCTCGGCGAACTCGTTGCGACCCGACTGAAACCGACCACCCGACGACGCCTCATGATCCCGCTGATCCTGCTCACCCAATTACCCGCGCTTGCCTTCGTCACCGAGCCCTCGATTCCCCTCGCGGCGATCCTGCTGGCGATCTCGGGCTCCGGCTTCGCGTTCAACCAGGGCATCGATCCCTTGATCCTCGCGGCCGCCAACCCGGCGTACCGGGGCAGGCTGTTCACCGTCCAAACCAGCGGCCTGATGGCAATCCAAGGCATCGCGATCGCCCTGGCCGGCGTATTAGGAACCCTCATCCGTCCGAACCTGGCGATCTGCGTCGGCGGGGCGATTGGAACGACGGTGACGATGCTCCTCGCCCGGAGAGCACTCAGCTGAACTACCAGGGGATGGAGTCGTCGACACCCGGGCCGCGGGAGACGCCGGTGGGGCCGTCGGGCGGCAGAGTGGCCAGGTAGACCGGGGCGACGGCGCCGTCGGCGACTGTGCGGGTCCCGCGGGAGATCGGCGCGCCTTCGTTGATGTCGGTCGGGACGAGACCCGGAGTAGCGGCATTGACCTTGATCCCGTCCGCCTTCAGTGCGGCCGCATAGAGCACGGTCAGTGCGTTGAGCGCCGCCTTCGACGAGCTGTACGGCAGCAACTGATTCTTCGACTGCGACGACTCGAAATCACTCAGCAGGGTGAGTGAGCCGAGACTGCTGGACATGTTCACGATCCGTCCGTTAGGCGATCGGCGCAGCAGCGGGACGCACGCCGACGTCACCGTCACGACCCCGAAAACATTGACTTCGTACTCCGCCCGGAGCAGGTCGGCGCTCACGTCCACCGCATCGACGCCCCACTCGAGCGCGATCCCCGCATTGTTGACCAGCACGTCCAGCCGTCCCGAGTCGGCCTCGATCGTCTCCACCGCGGCACGGACCGAGCCGACGTCGGTGACATCGAGCTGGACGAATCGGACATCCCCTTCGAGTTCCGCGGCCGCAGTCTTGCCGCGAGCCTCATCGCGGGCGCCCAGGTAGACGGTCATTCCGAGCGCTGCGAGTTGCCGGGCGATCTCCCGGCCGATTCCTTTGTTGGCACCGGTGACCAGTGCGACTTCGTTGGTGTTCATGTCTTCCAGTGCAGTCGCTGCGGCGCCGAAAGAAAAAGACCGATCGGGTGCCCCGGCATACCCTGGAGGTATGGCCGAACCCGAGATCCGTGAGCTGCGCTACTTCCGCGCGGTCGCCGAGGATCTGAACATCACCCGCGCCGCCGAACGGCTCGGCATCGCCCAGCCGCCGTTGTCCCGGGCGATGCGCGGTCTCGAGAGCCGGCTCGGCGTCGCGCTGTTCGATCGCTCCGACCCGCGCCGGATCAGGCTCACCGAAGCAGGCGAGACCTTGCTCAAAGAGTCCGCTCTGGTCCTCGACTCCCTCGATGCCGCAGTACGCCGTACGCGGCGCGCCGGATCGCGCGCGAAGACCCTGATCGTCACCGCCAAGCCAGGCGCCGCCACGGACCTGCTCACCTATGTCGCGAGTGAGTTCCGCGACGAGCCAGGTGCGCCGGAGATCCGGTTCGAGGTCACCGGCCTCGGCGAGCAGGTGGATGCGGTGCTGGCCGGCCGGGCCGACCTGGCGATCATCGGCTCGCCGTACCTCGACAACTCGCTGGCACAGGAGGTCCTTCTCGTCGAAGGCCGGATGGCGGCCCTCCCGGTCGGGCATGAGCTGGCCTCGCGCGAGGTGCTCAGTGTCGACGATCTCCGCGGCCAGATCTTCACCCACCGACCGGGCACGACCGATGCCGGACGCAACTTCTGGTCCGGGCAACGCGACGGCCAGCCGGCCGGTACGCCGCTCGGCCCGGTCGTGCAGGACAGCGCGCAGATGCTGGAGATGATCGCCCTCGGCCAGGCGATCGCGCTGCTACCGATCTCGTTCACGCTCCGAAGCGTCCGCCCTGAGGTCGTCTACCGCCCGGTCCCGGACGCCGAGCCGTACACGATGGTGATCGCCTGGAAGCCCGGCAACCCCTCACCCTGGCTCACCCGCTATGTAGCAGCCGCCAAGCGCTGGGCCGCCGAGCAACCAACCCTCGAAGCCCCCTGGACAGTCGGCAACTGCGACGAGCCGGCCTAAGCGCTGGACCTAACGACCAGGGGAGCGGTGACGAGGCGGCCGGGCTGATCTGGATCGCCGTTGATCTCTTGCAATGCTCGACTGAACAGACAAGAAGCGATGTCCCGCAACGGAATGCGTGCCGTCGTGAGAGGCGTATCGAGCATGCTGGCAAAGGGAAAATCGTTGAACCCGGTGACCGCGACATCCTGACCGACCTTGACCCCGCGCCGCTGCAACGCCCGCATCGCCACCACCGCGAACGCGTCGTTGTCCGTCACGAAGGCATCCACGTCGTTCGAGCAGCTCGTCACGTATTCCGCGACGGCATCCAGATCGCTGAACGACTCCACCGAATGCGGCGAGCTGAACTCCTGCAGGAACCCGTCCCGCCGCTGATGCACCCACGGCAAAGTGCTCGCCGTCGCCAGATAAGCAGCCCGGGTCCGCCCGGTCGCGCGAAGATGCTTGCCGATGGCCACCATCGACGCCTCGTTGTCGACATCCACCCAGCACTGCCGCTGCTGATGACCGGTCCGACCGAACGCCACGAACGGGAAGCCCCGGGTGGTGAGGAACTCGATCCGCGGATCCCTGGGCATCGTCTCCAGCACGACGATCGCATCGACCTGACGCGCCGCGATCAGCTTCTCGTAGAGCGCGATCTCGGTGGCTCCCTCGGTCGGCGTCGTCACATGTACGCCGTACCCGCCGATCGCCGCGGACTTCACGAGACCGCCGAGCAACCCGTGCAGAAATCCACCCAGGCCAGGGTTCTGGTCGCTGAACGCGTCGTCCTCCAGGTACAGCGGCAGGCCGATCACCTGGCTGCGGCCGGACGAGAGCGCGCGGGCCGCATGGTTCGGCGTGTACCCGAGTTCGTCGATCGCCGCCTGCACGGTCCGGACCGTCGGCTCACTCACCCGATGCGGCGCGTTCAGCACGTTGGACACGGTCATTGCCGACACTCCCGCGAGCCGCGCGACGTCGGCCACCGTCGTCCGGCGTACCGGTCGCTTCTTCGCCTCGGTCATCCAGCCCCCTTCGAACCCCTGGTCAGACCCGCTCGATCCGGGCCACTCCGCCGACCGGCACCTCGACGGCCCAGGGGCCGGCGGGTGGCGTGGTCGTCGTACGGGACAACTCTGCGCCTGAGCAGTCAGACACTACGAGTTCCACCGGGTCAGACCCAGCACCTTCGATCAGCAGGCGCGGCTCGTTGCCGCCGTTGACCAGCAGCAGGCGCCGCTTCGGATCGGTCAAACGCACCACACGGTTGGCGAAAACGGCGACCACAGTGCACCTCTCGGACGTCGCCGCGACCTGCGTATAGCGGGCATCCGGCCGAGAGGGAGTCAGTACGCCGTGCAGCAGCGTCTCCGCGTGCTCCTTGCAGAAGGCCAGCCAGAAGCGCACGACCTGGTCGTGTTCGGCGGACAGGTCGCCGAGCTCGACCGAGACCTGCGGCGTACTGAAGAGGGCGCCGATGAACTGGCGGGCGACTGCTTCGGCCGGAGCCGCCGGGTTCCACATCAGCATGTCGGAGTGGACTGCGCGATCGCCGGCGAGTAACCGGGCGTCGATCGTGCGGACCCTGTTCTCGACCGCGTCCATCGCGCAGTCCCCGGCGCGCAGGAAGGTGCCGAAGCGCCAGAGTCGCGGGTTCACGTAGTCCTGCCGGAACTCGATCAGCAGGTTCGGCCGGAGTCGCTTCAGTTCTTCGGTGACCGCTTCAAGGATCAGCTCGACGCCCTCGTCGACTGTCGCGCAGTCGCCGTCCGGCGCGGCGGGTGGGTTCGCCCAGGCCCAGGAGTCGATGAAATCGATCTTGAGACCGTCGATGCCCCAGTCGCGGACCGGACGGACACAGCATTCGACGATGTGCTCGCGGACCTCGGGGAAGCGCGGGTCGAGCACGGATGCGCTCAGCCCGTCGACGTACCCGAGGGTGCGGTCCTTGAGCCGGTCCCAAGCTTTCGAGCGTGCACCGATCAGTGGTGGCGCGATCCAGAGCACATAGTCGAGGCCGAGTTCGTGCACCCGGCGTACGTGCTCGGCCATGTCGGGGAACGTGCTGCTGGTCGGCTCCCAGTCACCGCAGTGCGCGTAGCCGCGAGCAGTGTCCTCGGTCTGCCAGCCGTCATCGACGATCACCGCGCGGCATCCGTACTGCGCGCTGACGCGGGCGTGGTGCTCCACTGATTCCGCGGACACGTGCTGGTGGTCGCTGTACCAGGTCGAGTACATCGCTTCGCGGGCAACCTCCGGCACCGGTGTGATGCGGTCGCCGAGCTCGGCCGTCCAGACGTCGGTGATGTCGCGAAGGGCTTCGCTGAAGTGCTTTCCGCGAAGGTCGATGCGTAACTCGAACCGGTGCTCGCCGGCTGTCGGCTCGATGTCGTCGACGGTGAGCTGGATCAGTTGCTCGGCGGTCTCCTCGTTGACCCCGACGGCGAAGTCACACCCACGGACGTTCGAGGACAGCGAGACGGCCAACGGCGAACGGTCGTCCAGACCGACAAAGGCGGCGACCGGCGCCGACCGGACCGACCGGATATCGCGATGCGACCCCCAATCAGCCGGAAGCTCCCGATGGGACCCCTGCGTCGCCCGCCACAACGTGATCGCCCCATCAACCGGCCAGGTAAATCGCACGTGCACCGGCTCGGCACTCAACTCAGCAGCCACGACCTCGAAGACCAGAACACCCGCCTGGTCCGATGCTTCTCGCACCTTTCCACCCGTCACCGAGCCGGTGCGGTGGACGGCGCCGTCGGGGGAGCGGACCTCGAAGGAAGCCCCGGGCACCGCAGACGTCATCGATCACTCCTCTTCGCCGAGCCGCACTGTTGAACTCGACTATAGCGGTAAAATCAGCGGCGCCAGACATATTGACGAAGTTAAGTGAGCAGCCTAGTTTTAGCGCTAATATCCCTTCTCTTCGGAAGGAGGGCCGCGATGTCGGACCTGGCTCTCAGGTCGGATCTCGGCTACCTCGAGGACGCCTTCACCTGGGCCCGCAAGCGCGCCCTCGACTGGGTCCGGACCTCCACGGCGGCGGGCAACCTCCCGTCGTACTGGGCGGGCTATCCGTCCCGGCCGATGTTCTACTCGCGCGACGTCTGCCACCAGGCGGTCGGCGCGCACCTGCTCGGCTTGGACGCGGAGAACTTCGCCATGCTGCGCCATTTCGCCCGCTCGGCGACCCCGGCCCGCAAGTGGTACCCGCTCTGGGCCTTCCACTTCGACGGCTCGATCGCGGATCTGGACTATCACGGCGACGAACACTTCGTCCGGGAGATCCCCGCGGTGTTCGACCTCACCTATCGCGCGCTCGGCCAGTACGGCTGGACCGGCGACCGGCGCTGGATCGACGACCCCGATCTGGCCGCGTACTACCTCCGCTCGGTCGACGACTTCGTCGCCGAGCACGACAGCGACGGTGACGGCATCCCCGAGTCGTCCGGCACCGGCGACATCTTCCTCGGTACAGCGACCTACAACGAGCAGGACGCCGAGCATCCGCTCCTCGTCGCGGGCGACGGCCTGGCCACGCAGTACGGCGCTCTGCTGGCGCTCGCCAAGGTAGCCGACGGAAACGACCGCAAACGTTTTCTGAAGCGAGCCGAGCAGCTGCAAACGGACTTCCTCGCCTCCTGGTGGGATGCGAGCAAGGCACGGTTCGCGCGCGGCCGCAGCAAGAATGGGCTGGACTTCGGCTGGGGGCTGGAGGCGACCTGGTTCGTCCCGATGCTCGGTCTGAGCGGGACGGGCGAGCGCAACGAGTTGTTCCTGGACTATCTCGAGACCCAGCTGGCCGAGCATCCGCCGGCCAACATCGAGGCGTTCACCTATCTGCCGGAAGTTTTCTTCCGGCACCGGCGTGACGAGTCGGCCTGGCGCTGGCTGCGGCACGTCATCGACAGCCGCGACGTCTACCCGGAGATCTCGTTCACCGTAGTCGAGCACCTGGTGGCCGGGCTCCTCGGTCTGGTGCCGGACGCGGCGTCGGCTTCGCTGACAGTCGACTCCCACCTGCCGGCCGAGATCGGCTGGCTGGAGGTCGACCACATCCGGGTCGGCGATTGGGATCTCCGCATCACCTCCCACGGTCGGCAATCCATCGAGATCACCGTGTACAGCGGACCGGGCCCGCTCCGCGTGTCGATCGGCTCTTCCGGCCCCTGGACGGCCGTCGACCCCGGCCGGACCGCCCGCCTCACCCCGGGCGAGACCGCCCGCCTTACCCCGGGCAAGACCGCCGGGCTCACCCCCTCGGACGAAGCTCGTCCCTGAGACGAAGGACCCCTCATGAAGCTACTCAAACTGCTCTCGGTCGGTGCCGGGCTGACCGCACTCCTCGTCGCCGCGGGCTGTGCGACTGGTGGCGCCCAGCCCGCAGCCGGCGGAAACAAGGATTCCGCCAACATTTCCTTTTCCTTCTGGGGCACCAACTCCGAGGCCGCCTCACTGAAGGCGATCGCCGCAGCCTTCGAGCAGGCGAACCCGGGGACGAAGGTGACCACGAACTGGATCCAGTCCGACTACGAGCAGAAGATCCAGACCTCGATCGCGGCCCACACCCAGTCGACCGTGATGGAGATCAGCAACACCAGTCTCGCCGGCTTCGCGCCCAGCTTCGCCGAGCAGGAGGTGGATGCTTCGCAGTACGTGCAACCGAACATCGCCTCGGCACTGCAGTACCAGGGCAAGTCGTACGCGATGCCGCTGGCAGCCAAGCCGAAGGTGATGGCGATCAACGTCGACGCTTTCAAAGCTGCCGGGCTCCCGCTGCCGAGCAAAACCACGCCGATGACGCTGGAGGAGTTCAAGAACGTCGCAGCCAAGTTGTCCCACGGGGACGGCAAGGCACGCGTCTTCGGTTCCAGCAATCTCTGGTACCGCGGCTGGCTGACCGCTGCCGGTGGCGGGTACTACAACGCCGATGCGACGGCCTGCACCTTCGGCGATGCGACCGGCGTAGCGACAGCGCAGTACGTGGTCGACATGCAGAAGAACAAGTACGCGCCGAACTCGGTGGACATCCAGGGGCAGGACCAGGCGCAATGGTTCGCCGCCGGCCGGCTCGGGACCTTCAGCGACTTCGGGCCGTGGACCGTGGCCGACTTCGTCAAGATCAACAAGCCGAACTGGACGCTGGTTCCCGTTCCAGGCAAAGGTTTTCCGATGGAGGTCGACGGGCTCGCGATCGCCAGGAACGCGACCGGCAAGCAGCTCGAGACGGCCAAGAAGTTCGTCGAGTTCGCCAGCACGCAGCAGGTCGCTCAGGACAAACTGATCCAGGGCACCACGGCGCTCGGCGTACCGATCATCAGCGCTTCCAGCGCGACGCTGGAGAAGGTGCTGCCGGCGGATCGCAACCTGGCCGCGTTCACCACCGCGCTGAAGACCGGCCTGGTCGGTGTCTCGGTCGCGAAGGAAGCACAGATCTCCGGCGACGCTGAGAAGGGCATGACCAGCTACACGGCGCTCGGCACCGGCAAGGATGACGTCGCGAAGATCCTTCCGCAGCTGAACGACAAGTGCACCAAAGCCCTGAAGCAGTGAGGTAGACCGTGAACCCGACGATCGGATGGATCCGCGCGCTCGCGGAGTCCTGGGGAGTCCCCGCGGCGCTGGTGCCGCTGGTCCCGTTCCTGCTCCTGCTGATCGCCCTGTACGCCGTCATCGGATTGGCGGCGTACGGGGCATGGCGGAGATGGCCGCGGGCCGACAAGACGATCGCGTTCTGGCTGTTCATCTCGCCCTGGCTGATCGGGTTCCTGATCTTCACCGTCGGGCCGATGGTGTCGTCGATCTACGTCAGCCTGACCTCGTGGGACCTGATCACGCCGCCGAAGTTCGTTGGTTTCGCCAACTACAGCGAGGCTTTCAGCGATCCACGAGTCGGCCAGGCGTTGAAGGTCACGCTGCTGTACGCCGTGATCTCGGTGCCGCTGCAGACTGCTCTGGCGTTCCTGGTCGCGCTGCTGATGAACGTGGATCTGCCCGGAATCCGGCTTTTCCGCACGATCTGGTATTTGCCGAGCCTGGTTTCCGGGGTCGCCCAGATGGTGCTGTTCCTGTGGGTCTTCAACCCGCAGTACGGGCTGGCGAACGATGTGCTGGCCAAGTTCGGCGTACCGGGTCCTGGGTGGTTCAACGACGCGTCGTGGGCGTTGCCGACGGTGATTCTGATGAGTCTGTGGACCGTCGGGGGAGCGATGGTGATCTATCTCGCCGGGCTCAAGGACGTGCCGACGAATCTCTATGAAGCGGCCGCGCTGGACGGTGCCGGGGTGACGCGGCTGTTCTGGCACATCACCTTGCCGCAGCTCTCGCCGATCATCTTGTTCAACGTGCTGACCGGGATCATCGGGGCGCTGCAGATCTTCACCCAGGGATTCATCGCGACCGGCGGACCCAAGGACTCGCTGCTGTTCTTCGTCTATTACCTGTACGACAACGCCTTCCAGAATTTCCGGATGGGCTACGCGTCGGCGCTCGCCTGGACCCTCTTCGCGATCATCCTCGCACTGACCGCCGTCACCGCCCGGGCCAGCTCCTTCGCCGTCTACTACGAATCCGACCAAGGCGGCCGTCGCCGTGTGAAGAAGGGCTGAGGTCATGGCTGTCCTAGTCGAGTCCCCGCGTCGCGTCGCTGCCGAGACCGGTGCGGTCCGACGGCCGGACCGCCCGTTCTGGCGACGCAACCTGCCGATCACGATCGCCCTGTACGTCGTACTCGCGCTCGGGTCGCTCGCTTTCGTCTACCCGTTCCTCTGGATGCTCGCGACCTCGCTGCGATCCCTTGCGGGCGTGGGTTCTTCGGGCGCGAGCATCTGGCCGCACGAGTTCCTCTGGAGCAACTACAGCCGGGCGATCACGTCGTTCCCGTTCTGGCGCTACGCCCTGAACTCGGTGCTCACCACACTCATCCCGATCATCGGCACCGTGTTCTCCTGCTCGCTCGCGGGTTTCGCCTTTGCCCGCCTACGCGTCCGCTTCTCGGGAATAGTCTTCGCGGTAGTCCTCGCCACCATGCTCCTACCCGGCGAGGTCACGATGGTTCCGCAATTCATGCTCTTCAACAACCTTGGCATGATCGACACCCTCTACCCGCTCATCCTCCCCGCCTTCTTCGGCTCCCCGTTCTACATCTTCCTGTTCCGCCAGTTCTTCGCCCGAATGCCCCCAGAACTGGCCGACGCAGCAGTAGTAGACGGCTGCGGCTGGTTCCGCATGTTCCTCCTGGTCTACCTCCCCCTAGCTCGCCCCGCGGTCATAGCGGTGTCGATCCTCTTGTTCATGGGCTACTGGAACAACTTCCTGGGCCCAGCCATCTACATCAACTCCGACCAATGGAAAACCCTCCCCTTGGCCCTGGCCGGCTTCCAATCCAAGAACGGCACCGACACCCCCTTGCTGATGGCAACCTCGGTCCTCATCACCCTCCCTTGCCTGGCCATCTTCTTCTTCGCCCAAAAACAAATCACCAACGGCATAACCTTCACCGGTGGCCGCTGACCTGGCAGCCTGGAGCTGATGTGGTTGCGTGTGTCCCGCGCCTGCTAGACGAAAACAACCTGGTGCCGCGCCGACCCCGGTGTGATTGCGCGTCTCGACGCAGCCTCCTCGGACCTCCTCGCTCGTACTCAGATGCGGCTGGAGGTGGATCCCCATGGACAAGCCTCGATTCAGATCCAGCACGTGCTATCCGTCCTCGGGCATCACGTTCTTCAGCTTGAAGTTGACACCGATGGCAGCAGTCTCGATCAGAGCCCCCGCTTCGGGTAGGGAAACGTCGTTGGCGGCGCTCTGTCGTGTCGCTTCAGAGGGTGGGGGCTGCTTCAGTGAAGTGGTGGGTGAGCGGCTCGTTGGGATAGCGGGTGGTGAGCTCGGAGGAGAGTTCGCCTGCGACCATGACGAGCGAGGGACGGCTCGCGGGTGCCGTGGATGCCTGTGAGGCGAGGTTGTCCTGGATGACCGCGGTCGCGTACTGGCGGGCCAGTTGATCGTTGCCGGCGAGGCGATGCACGTCCATCGCGTAGTACTCCCACTTGGCGGGGTCGACTTCGAAATGGTTGTCCGGCCTGCCCGGATAGGGCAGCCGGTCGAGGATCTCGCGACCGGAGTCCAGCAGGGGCTGCAGGTCCGATTCACCGAGGCGGGCTCGCGCTTTCGCCTCCTGGGCGATGAGCTGCACCTCTACGCTCGATTGCGGGGCTATTGCCCGGCCGGCCTGAGCAGACTCGATCGCATCAGAGAGCCTGCCTTGGGTGAGTGCGAACCAGGCGGACATTTCATGCGCCCAGCCGCTGACTCCGGGTGGCCGGCTTCGGCGCCCAGCTGCAGGGCCGCAGTACGGGTTGATTCAGCGGCCGCCCGCAGGCCCAGGTCGTACTGGACACATCCGGCGAGCAGCGGGAGCCAGCCGCCGGCAGTCAAGAGCTCGGTGTGCGCACGGAGGCCGACCGGGCGCCGCAACAGCTCGCCAACATATCGCAGCCACCCTTGAGCCTCCTCTCGGAGCTCCAGCGCATCGCGCCACGAGTACTGGCAGCACAACTCAGCGAGCGTTGCGTGCAGCCTCTCCAGCGTCACGGGTGTCGCATCGGATGCCTGCAGGCGTTGGACCAGTTCGGCCGTCTGCCACGGCGTCCGATCTAGCCTCCGCCCGAAAGCCATACAACCCAGTGTGACCCCTAGTTGTATCCCTGTCGCCTCCTGCCGAGGGATACAAAGAAGCCTTGGCAACGATGCCGCATCCAGCGCACGCTGTCGGCATGCTCAAGCTCGTGAACGAAGGAACCTGTGACGGTGTCCATCCCGACACCGGTCTGCACTGCGTCCTCGGCGAGCATCGCGGCCCTCACCGAGCCGTCGACGGCTCCGAATGGCTCGACGACGAGTAGCCCTCAATCGGCGAGGTGCGCACGTTGACCCCTGCGCCCGTGCGCGCCTCGCCTGCCAACGCAGCCCTAGATCTCGCCGCGGGCTTTGGCGAAGGGGAGGCGGTCGAAGATGAGGTGGAGGTGGGTGATGCGGCCGTCGGCGACGGTGTGGAGTTCGGCGCCGGGGGCGTGCGGGACCGGGGTGGTGACGGTGTCGTACATCAGGAGTGCGGTGGTGTCGTCGCCGAAGGATGAGAGGAGGGTGCTGGTGGTGACCTTCTGGGAGAACGGTTCCATGAAGGCGCGGAAGGCGGCGGCGCCGTGGATGGGACCGGCGGGGGATTGGCAGACGATGTCGTCGGCGATGTAGTGCATGGCTTTGTCGAAGTTCTGGCTGGTCCACGCCTCGTAGTAGGCGAGCACGGTCTCCAGAGCTGCGGTCATCGGTAGATCCTTTCAATCGGTGATGACTGGGTAGACACCAACTCCACCGCGATCGGAACGGTCGCCGCGAAGTACGCCGTACGGATGGCACCATGGGCGGGTGACGGTGCTGCAGCGGGCGCAGGCGGGGGACGAAAACGCTTTCCGTGAGTTGACCGCGCCTTATTTCCGTGAACTCCATCTGCATTGTTACCGGATGCTCGGGTCCGTCACCGATGCCGATGACGCGATGCAGGAGATCCTCCTCGCCGCCTGGCGCGGCCTCGAGGGGTTCGAGGAGCGGGCGTCGGTCCGCACCTGGCTCTACCGGATCGCGACCAACCGCTGTCTCAACGCGATCCGGGACAGCAAGCGCCGTCCGCCGGCCGAACCGGTCCCGCCGTTCGAACCGCCTCCGCCGTCGCGCACCAGCGACGTGACCTGGCTGCAGCCGTATCCGGACGAGCTGCTCCAGGAGCCCGAGGCCCACGCCGTACGCCGGGAAACGGTCGAGCTCGCCTTCATCGTCGCCCTGCAACGAATGCCGCCGAAGCAAGCCGCCGCCCTGCTCCTGGTCGACGTACTCGGCTTCCGAACCGCCGACGTCGCCGACCTGATGGACACCAGCGCGACCGCGATCAAGGGGGCCCTCCAGCGAGCGCGCGCCGCGCTACCCGCCGCCGACCCGGCTCCGGCGCCGGAAACCGAACGCCAGTTGGCCAAACGCTTCGCCGAAGCCTTCGTTGCCGATGACATCGAAACCATCACCAGCCTGCTCACCGACGACGCCTGGCTCGCGATGCCGCCGGCGCCGCACGAGTACCACGGTCCGCCCGCGATCGCCGGTTTCCTCAGAGCGAGCGCCGAGGCCCGCACCACCACACTCGCCCTCGAGGAAGCCGGCGCGAACCTCCAGCCCGGCTTCCGTTGCTACCACGCCGACCAGCACGCCGTACGCCGGTACGCCGGTCACCTCGTCCTCGAAATCCGCGGCGAGGGCATTCACCGGATCACCCGATTCGTCAGCTGATCGGTGGGGCGAGGTACTCCAGCGCGTAGCCGTCACCCGCGCGCGTCACCCGGCCAACCCCTGGCGAATCCAGATGGGCACCTGCAACGAACTCTCCCGGCTGGGCCAATTGCTCCAGCAGCCCAGCCCGTACGCCGCGCGCCTGCGACCGATCACCGTCGTACTCGCAGCAGATCTCCGGCCGGCCGAACTGCAGTGTCGGCACATGAACCGTGTCGCCCCAAACCACCAGCCGACCGGAACTGCTCCGCACCTCGTAAACGGTATGCCCCGCCGTATGCCCAGGAGCCGGTACGGCCGTCACCCAGTCGTTGATCGCGACCCGCTCCGTGACCGGAACCACCCGATCGCGAACCGGCTCGAGCTTTCCGGTGAACACCGACGTATCGTTCGCGCCGATCCATACTCGCTGGAGCTCGGGAAAGGCCTCCGAGCCATCCGGTGCGATGAGTCCGTCGACATGGTCCCGGTGCCGGTGGGTGATCGCCACGTCGGTGATCGCGTCGCGAGCAACCCCGGCCTCGGTCATTGCTTCGAGCAACGACCCCATCGTGGGAAGCCAGCCGTCGGATGAGCCGGTGTCGATGAGGACCGACTTCGTTCCGTCGGTGACGTAGAAGGCATTCACCGACAGCCGCAAGTTGCCCTCGGCAAGCGGAACGACGTCCGGCACCTCGTCGAGCGGTTTCCCACTCTCGTCGCGGAGTCGTATCGGCGGCATGTCCACATATCCGTCCCTGAGCGAGATCACCACCAGCTCGCCAAAGGCGAACCTGGCGTGCAACCTTCCACCCGAACTGAAACGCATCAGATCTCCATCATGTCGTGGTGTTCGTCTTCGGCGGAGAAGCTATTCCGGTGAGGAGCAGGTCGAGGCCGGCGAGGAACTGGGCGCGGTCGTCGTGGTCGCGCAGTTGGCCGGCCATCCGGCGTACGAACGGGTAGGTCGCCTCGTCGAACTGCTCCCATTCGGTTGCGACATCGGCGAGGAAGGCCGATCGATCGGTGCCGGGGGCAATGAGTCGCGCGCCCGCGGCGTACTGGCCGGCCAGGCCGAGGATGTAGGTGACCAGCGCTGTCGCGGAGTCGAACTGGGACCGCTGCGGCACGCCGAGCGCTTCGAGTTGCCCGCCGATGGCTTCGAAGATGCGCAGTACTGCCGGTTGCCATGGCTCGCGGGAGAGTTGTGAGCCCGCCCAGGGATGCGCGTCGAATGCGTCGAACACGGCGAGGCCGATCGCCCGGATCGCTTTCTTCGGGTCCTTGGTGTGAACCACTGATGTCATGGCGCGGGCGATGACGTCGTTGGTCGTTGCCGCGAGCAACTCGTTCTTGTTCGCGACATGCCAGTAGATCGCTCCGGCCCCGGTCGACAGGCGCTCGGTGAGCGCGCGGAAGGTCAGCGCACCTTCGCCGTCGGCGTCGAGGATCTCGATCGCGGTCTCCACGATCCGCTCCTTCGACAGCGCGTCCGTACGCCGTTCGCCGCGCTCCGCCTTGCTCGCCATGGACCCATCTTGACATGACTGGAACGTTGTTCCAAGCTGGAGACTGTAACTGGAACGCTGTTCCAATCGACCCCTTCCGAAAGGAGCACCACCATGACGACCCCGGTCACGATCATCGGTGCGGGACTCGGCGGTCTCACACTCGCCCGCGTTCTGCACGTTCACGGCATCCCCGCCACCGTCTACGAGGCCGACGCCTCGGCGGAGAGCCGAACACAAGGCGGTCAGCTCGACATCCACGCCGACGACGGGCAGGTCGCCCTGGCGGCGGCAGGACTCACGGACGAGTTCCGCGCGATCATCCACGAAGGCGCCGAGGCGCCGCGCATCGTTGGCCCGGACGGCGCGGTGCTGTTCGAGGAGCCGATGGAAGGTACGTCGGGGCGACCGGAAGTGCTCCGCGGAGACCTGCGGCGGATCCTGCTCGAATCGCTACCGGCCGGGACGGTCCGTTGGGGACACAAGGTCACCGAGGTGAAGCCGCTTGGAGATGGCAGGCATGAGCTGACCTTTGCCGACGGCTCGATCGTTGCGAGCAGCATCCTCGTCGGCGCGGACGGCGCCTGGTCGAGGATCAGGCCGCTGGTCTCCGATGCGCAACCGGAGTACACCGGCACGATGTTCATCGAGACCTACCTGTACGACGTCGACGTACGGCATGCCGCGACGGCCGAGGCGGTCGGCGCCGGGGCGATGTACGCGCTGACTCCTGGAAAGGGGATCACCGCGCACCGCGAGGCGGGGGACATCCTGCACACCTACGCCCAACTGGTGCGCCCTACCGAGTGGGCCGCCGGCATCGACTTCACGGATGCGGCTGCCGCGAAGGCCGCGGTCGCAGCCGAGTTCGAGGGTTGGGCACCGGAGCTCACCGCGCTGATCACCGCCGGCGAGACGACCCCGGTCCTGCGGCTGATCCACACGCTGCCGGACGGCCACCGGTGGGACCGCGTCCCCGGCGTGACCCTGCTAGGCGACGCCGCCCACCTGATGCCCCCGTCCGGCGACGGCGCGAACCTAGCGATGTTCGACGCCGCCGAGCTGGCCAACGCGATCGCCAACCACCCCACCGACACCGAAGCCGCCCTCGCCGCCTACGAGGAAGCGATGTTCCCGCGCAACGCGTCGTTCTCCGTCGACGCCCGCGAGATCCAGGACCTCTGCGTCGGCGACAGTGCGCCGTACGGCCTGATCAACTTCTTCACCGGCGCCGTCAAGCAACCTGCCTCGTCCTGACGACGCCCACGATTTGGAGGACCCTGCCGCCCTGCAACCCACAGGACTCTGTCCTGAGGAAAACGTTTTCGGTGTTGCGCAGAAAACGTTTGCTGTTCAGCTCTTCCGCGCCTCCTGGATCTCCAGGTAGTGCGGGTTGTGCATGATGCCGAGGACGTTGCCGAACGGGTCGATCACCGACGCGGTGGTGAAGTTGCTGTCGCCGTGCGAAGTGATCGGCTGGTACTCCGTGGCGCCCATCCCCAACAACTTCTCGAAGGTGCCGGCCAGGTCGTCCACGTGCCAGTGCATCACCGCGCCGCCGGGGGCGTTGCCCGCACCGGGAGGCGCGTACTTGCGGTCGATGAACCCGATCTCGTCACCGTCGTCCCCGACCCGGAACTCGACGTACGCCGGGGTAGCGGGCGCGACCGGGAACGCGTAGTACGCCTCCTGGCCGAACAGCTCGGCATACCAGTCCCGCGCAGCGGCAAGGTCATCGGCGTAAAAGCTGATGGTGGCGAATCCTCGAAACATCGGGCGCTCCTAGACGTTGTTCTCGACTGCGATAACCCCATCCTCCTCCCAATAGTGCTCACCAATTGAGCACTTTTCCCACCCACTTTCCCCATTCCGGCCCCACCCCACCCCGCCTTCCTCCCTGCCCTCCCGCTCCCTCCCGCGTCCTGCGCTCCCGCTCCCCACCCGCGTCCTGCGCTTCCACTCCCACCCCGCCTTCCTGGGCTCCCGCCCGGCCTCCGCCTCCGCCTCCGGCTCCGCTCCGCCTTCCCGCGCGCACGGTCTCGCTCCGCC
>NZ_JBEXSJ010000041.1:0-76800 GCF_040613535.1 Kribbella sp. NPDC006257 | reverse complement strand
TGCGGGTCGTGCGGCGTGGTGGTGTTGGTGGGGCGGGTGTCATGTGGCGCGGTTGCCGTGGTGGTGTTGGTGCGGGGGCGGCGGGTGGTGGCGCCTGGGTGGGGGCTGGTGGGGGTGGTGGGCAGGTTCGGTAGGAGGCCTTGGGTGAGGGCTTTGATGAGGTGCTTGCGCAGGGAGCTTTGCGGGATGGGGCCGTGGTGGTCGGCTTCTCCACCGGTTGCCGCTTCACCGTGGATCAACGCGGTCACCTCGGCAGCGGTCGCGTGGATCACCACGATCGCTTCGGCACCGATCGACGCATCGTCCGGTACCTCGGGATCCGGCCGGGCTGCGGCCTGACCAAGGTCGTCGGCGCGGTCGTCGTCGGGGTGCTCGGCCGCCGAGTCGTCCTCAGCCGGCTCGTAGTCGCGATCACCGAACGGATCGCCGCCGGCGTCGTCGAACGGCTCATAGCCACGATTGTCGAGCGCCTCGTCGCCACCGTCATCGAACGGATCCTGACCAGGCTCGCGGGACGGCTCGTGCCCGAGGTCGGGCGACTCGTGTCCCCTGTCGGCGGGCGACTCGTGGTCACGCTCGTGAGGCGGCTGGTGGCCACGGTCGTCGAACGGGTCGTAGCGACAGTCGTCGGGCGGTTCGGTGCTGAGGCCGTCGAACGGGTCGTAGCGACAGTCGTCGGGCGGTTCGGTGCTGCGGTCGTGGGGCGGTTCGGTGCTGGGGTCGTGCGGCGGTTCGGTCGCCATGGGTGGCGTGAGGTCGTGGGTGTGGCTGTTGGAGGCGGTGTGGGTTCGTTGGTTGCGGTGGGGTGGTTCGTGGGTGGTGTTGGCGCCCGGTTCAGCCGGGGCCGGTTCGCCCGCGCGGGTGGCGGTGCCGGTGGAGGTGGCCGCGGGGGTGGTCCTGGTGCGTGGGAGGAGGCGGTTGAGGGCGATGTCGGCGCGGAGTTGGCCGGTGGTGCGGGGGTCGCCGTTGCGGCGGGCTCGGGCGGCTGCACGCGACAGGCTGGTGGAGACGGCGGCGGCGTCGATGGCGTCTTGGTCGAGGATCAGCACTGCGCGGCCGTCGCCGTCGGGAATCATCCGGACGGAGCGTTCGTCGTGGGCGCGTTGGTGGCGCCTGCTGCTGGCGGCCGGGCAGCGGTGCGCGGTTTCGCGTTGGCATTGCTGCTTGAGGTCGGTCAGTGGGTGGGTGCGGGCCCAGGCCAGGACGGCGGTCTCGGCGGCGCGGAGATCATCGAGGTCGTCCAGGACCGATAGCTGGTCAACGATGGTGAAGGCGGCGCGTTCGGTCAGCCACCCTTCCCGCAGCGCGTGGAGGGTGGCGGGGAAGTTGTGGACGAGTTCGCACGAGGTGTGGATCCGGGCGGTGGCGTGCGGCTTGCGCAGGTTGAGGATCAGCGCGATCTCGTCGGCGACCGAACGCAGGTCACCGGCGTGCCAGCGGCGCTCCCCCGGGGCCGCAGCCCGGTCGCCGGGCCGCGGGTGACGGTGACCGAGATCAGCCGAGACACCGTGCAGGGCGTCGTCGAACCCGGCGATCGCTTCGGACTTCCATGCCGCTACGCGTGAGTTCATCCGTTCCAGCGCCTCGAGCCGATCCGCCCACTCATCCGCAGACAACCCGGTCGTGTCCTGCGACGCCAAAGCCTCATACAACGCGACCCCGCCAGCAGGATCATCGGCGACGTCGTGACACAGCAGACTCCGGCGGCGCCGATCCTCAGCAGACTGCCCGGTAGATCGTGACGAGGCAGGCCTCAGCGGGACCGCGAGGTGCGGCCTGTCTGCTGGTTCGTCGCCGGGTAGCTTACTCATGCACTCGATACTATGTTCGAATACACTCAGTATCAAATCAGTTGTCGGGCGATGTGATCGAGGGCGGATCCCTTCTCGGACAGCGTTCGCTGAGGCACGACCGTGGGTGGCCACGGCCTTGTCGAAGACGACGATCGCGGCTTCGGAGCATCTTGCCCCGTGCTACGTGGGAGACGAGGGCTAGCGGGAGTGGCCGTCGATGAGCTGGGAGTCAGCGCACTTCCGCCTGCGGATGAGTATGTATTCGGTGGCGTCAAGCTGCCGGCAAGCGTTCGCGGCCGGACAAAGGCTTTACGTCGCAGCGCGTGGTCCTGGCGATACATCCGATACTTGGGGTGCGGCGAGTTCGCATGGTGGTTCGTCATCGTTGTCCCGCTGACGTCGTGCACGGTGCTGTTCTGGGTTGCCGCGAACAAGAACCTCGAGCAGCTCGGTCAAGGACCACTGATCCTTCACGAGTCCTGGGGGATCTGGAAGCACCGCTGATCTTCGGGCTCGCGACCGGCGCCTGCCTGTGGACGCTGTACGCCGATGCTGAAAGCCTGGCTCCCGTTGTCGTACTGGCTGCGCTGCTCCTCCTCGTCCTGGTCATCGCGAGCGCCCTTTTGACCAGCCCCAGGGGTCCTCGGCTGTCTGGCTGGGTGCCAGCTTCGCCGGTGTCATCGTCAGCGCGTTGACTAGCTTTTCGTTAGTCACTCACTCCTTCTACTAGCTCGGCGCGGAAGTGTCACCACCAAGAGCCCTTGCAGAGTCACCGATGTCCTGAGACGTAGCAGCCGGAAGATCGGCGGTTCGGCCGGCGTCGGATTCGGGAGTCAGGTCGCCAGGAGGTCTCGGGGTGGGAGGCCGGTAAGGGCTTTGACTTCTCGGGTGAGGTGGGCCTGATCGGCGTACCCGGTGTGGGCGGCGACGGAGGCAAGGGGGAGTCCGGTGCGGGCGTTGGTGAGGGCGCGGTTCATCCGTAGTACGCGATCCAGCATCTTCGGCCCGTAGCCAAAAGCCTGGAGAGAGCGGCGATGGAGTTGGCGCTCGCTCAGACCAACGCTGTTCGCCAGCGCCGGAATCGCGACTCCTCGGCGTATCCCGCGCACCACTTGGCCGATTAGCCGATCCGGTGGCTCGTCGAACAGCGCGACGGCCGCCTCCTCCAAACCAGGCGCGGGATGAGCAGCCTTCCCGACCTGATCGGCCAGCCGTCGACTGCGACCAACCGACCACAGATCCGCGAGTGGCACCTGCTGATCGAGAAGCTCCTGAGCCGGTACGCCGAGGAAGCCGGCCGCCGTGCCCGGCGCGAACCGGATGGCCGCGAACCGGACACCGGCCTCGGATGATGAGACATAGGCGCGCGTATCCGGCCCGGCAACAACCAGCTCGCCTTCGATCCACAGCAGATCCATGCAGCCGTCCGGAAGGATCCGGTACGACCCGCCGTCCGCAGTACGGGTCCACAGCACAGCGCCAGGCAACCGCGCGGCCCGCTCGCAGTACGGCTGTGGTTCGTGACTCACCCGACCAGTCTTGCGCGCACCACCGACAAAATCAGTTGGGCACGGTCCAGAGGGTGTCGGCCGAGATCGTCAACCGGTAGTTGCTAGCCAGACTAGCTGCGCCGTACGGCGTACCGTATTTCACCACCAGATCCACCCGCCAACCACCGACGTATGCACTGTGTGAGTCTCCGTCCAGCTGGTCGTCGAACCACATGTCGACCGCCGGCAGACCGTTGCCCCCGGCAAGTCCCAAGGTGAGGTGGACCAGGTCGGAGAACGCCTTCTTCGTCTGGGCGCCGTTCGCGTCGCGCGAGGTGTCGTCGGCGCCGATGATCAACTGCAGGGTGCCCTTCGAGCCCACTGTAGAACTCAGTACCGACAGTCGGCCCTTGCCGTCGCGGAAGGTGCTGTCGCAGTCCTCACGCGTCGCGTTGCAGGTGAAACCCATGGCGCTGAAGGCATCCGCGAGCTTGGCCGGCGGGTTGGCCATCCGGATGTCCGGTACGGCGAGTTGGGCGGCGCCCGATTTCGCCGCGCTCACCGTCGTACCGCTTGCGCCGTCCCGCACGTGGTACTTCCCCCAGCTCCCGTCGAACGACGTGTCGTCGACCTTCCCCACATTGGCGACGGTCTGAGCGACCTTGTCCTGGTCAGCCGCGAACACGACCGGAGCGACCGCCTGGAATGCCAAGGCCAGTTCGACGAACGAAGCGCCTTCCCGCTGACCGAGAGCCTTGAGGTTCAGTCCGATCACCGTGCCGTCCGGCTGGTACTGGAACAGCACCTCGCTCGAGGTCGTCCCCTTGTCTCCCCAGCGGAAGCAGCCCGCCTGCCCACCCGCGTTCCCGGTGTACCGCACCGTGCACTCCAGGCCCTTGGCCGTCAGTGCAGCCGACAATTTCAACGCCTGACCAGTCGTCGTGCCCCCGACCTTGACCACGTTCGGCACGGTCGAGGGCGCGTACGCCGGCGCACTGCCCCCACTGTCACCGCGCTGCGTCAGCCACACCAGGGCCCCACCCACGATCAGGACCAGCACCACCCCGAGCGCCACCAGAACCCCAACCCACCCACGCTTCCCAGGCGGCGCCCCACCCCAACCCTGCCCCGCTCCACCCTGCCACTGCCCTTGCTGGTGAGGGGGTTGGGTCGGGTAGGGCTGGCTCGGGGGTTGACCAACGGAGCCGTACGACGACATGGGGATCCTTCCGGGGAACGCGGGGGCTCCCAGAACATACCGGCGTACGAGGTCTTGCTAGCTCGCCGGCGGGTACTGCGTGAGGTCGATGTCGATCACCTTCACGCCGGTCGGGATGTACTTGACCAAGGCAACGTTCTCGCGCACCAGCTCGTCGCCGACGATGTCGCCGGTCCGCCGGTCGATCACCGTGCGCCAGATCTCGTTGCGACGGAAGTACTCCGCGCCGGCCCGGAAGAACCGCTCGCCGCGCGCGAACACCCGGTACGACGAGGAGGTGCTCTCCTCGGCGAGGATCTCACCTTCGAGGTACCGCTCGCTCACGCCGACCTTCACCTGGAACGTCTGGTCGGTGTCGTTGCGGAACTGGAAGTCCACGTAGTTGTAGACGATGCTGCAGCCGACTCCCCAGGGCAGCACCCGCCCGTTGTCCGGGAACGGGTCGAAGCTGTGCGTCGACCGTTGCGTCACGGTCAGCGGCGAGTGCAGCACCATCCAGTGCAGGAGATTCGCCAGCTGGCAGATACCGCCGCCGATCCCCGGTCGCGCCTGGCCGTTCGAGAGCCGCATGCCCTTCAGATAACCCTTGCGCCGGGTCGCGTTGCCGACGAGCTTGTTGAAGGAGAACGTCTCACCCGGCCGGATGATCAGGCCGTCGACCTGCGCGCATGCGAGCTTCAGGTTGGTGACCTTGTTGTGCTGCATCCACATCTCGGTCTCGCCGAGCTGGCGGAGCAGCAGCGACTTGTGCCGCTTGACGCGGACCGGAAGGTCGTCGCTCTGCCGGGTCTGTGCGAACGCGGTGTCGGAGCGCATCCACTCGATCCGCCGCCGGGCCCGGTGGTACCTGACCGCGACCGGATAGAGCGCCGGGATCCGCTGCGACCAGCGCCGCGCACCTACCTGCGGCAGCACCCGGGCCAGCTCGGCCGGTGTCAGCTCCGCGGTCTCGTCGAGCTCCCGCTCCTGCAGATTCGTCATGGTGGTGGTGCTCTCAGTCATTCGTTCCCCCGGAACGGACATGATCGATCCCCCTGATCGATCGGCAAACGGTACGCCCGCCCGCATGTCAGTCGGATAGCGACAGCCACACGATCGAGTTGCGCCCAGTAAGACGCCACTCCACACCCAAAGTTCGATCCAGTTGCCACAACAACCCATTCCCGACCCCAAAGGGCACGCCATCGCACCCGGCCAAGCGCGTGAGTGACGCTTGGGCCCAGCGAACTTGAGGTCTCGAGGTTCATGGGTCAACCGAGTTCGAGGGCGGTGCAGATCCATCGGCCTCGGTGGACTTCCAGGCGGAGGGCGATGGCGCGGGAGCGGTCGCCGTACCGGACGTGGGCTGCTACCTCGGCGACCTTGCTGACCGGTTTGGAGACGTGGACGGAGCGGACGGCGCTGCGTTCCTTCTGGCCGCGAGCGGTGGCGGTGGTGGTGAGACCGAGCAGCCGGACGCGGCGGTTGAGGTCGTTGAAGACGATCGCGTCCGTGAACCGGACCAGCTGCGAGATCGGCCGGTCGCCGGCCAATACCTCCGCCATCGCCTGCACCAGCTTCGTCGCCCACGTCTGCGCATCCGGCAGCTGCGGCCCCGTCGGCACTAGCCGGAGAGTCGGCGGTGCCGGTACGACGGCCGGCTCAGGCTCCACCTGATACCGAAGAGCCAAAGCCCCCTGCGTCATCGAAACCTGTTGCACCGGCCTCTTGCGACCAGATTCGATCGGCGTAGGCCCGACGGACACCGCGCTACACGGACCCACCCCCGCAACAGCCGCAGCATGCTGAAGCACCCGACCACCAGCACCCCCAACCCGCTCCATCCCAGCGAGCTCTCCACCACGCCGACCCGCGCAACCAGAACCACCGTCGCCCTGGCTGGTGCTGACCGAACCACCGTCGCCCTGGCTCGCGCTGACCGAACCACCGTCGCCCTGGCCCGTACTGGCCGCAGTTGCCGGATGCGAGGTCAGCCCATCGGGCGCTGGGTGGTGCTGGGGAGAGGTATTAGAAGCGGCTGTGTGCTGGCTCCCGTCTATGAGCGCTGCGGGCTCCTGCGTCAGACCGGCGGGCTCTGGCTGGTGCTGCGGCGCGGCGGCGGAGTCACCGGCGTGCTGCCTCGCAGCGGTGAGTGTTGCGGGGTGCTGGGGCGCGCGGGTGGGAGTGACGTCGTGCTGGGACGAGGTGGTGGAGTCACCGGCGTGCTGCATCGCAGTGGTGAGCGTTGCCGGGTGCTGCGTCAGACCGGCTGGCGCTGGGCAGTGCTCGGGCGAGGTGGTGGAAGTGGCGGTGTGCTGGATCGGGTGGGTGGGGGCGGGTGGTCGGGGAGGTGGGGACGCGGCGGATCGTCGTAGCGGATCTGAGGTGGGGTGGGTCGGGGTGGAATCGGGGAGAGGGTGGATGGTGGCGTGGGTGTGGGTGCTCATGTCACTTCTCCTGGTGGGTTGGCGGCACGGGGTGGTGGGCTGAGGGTGGCGGGATGTGCAGGACCTGTCCGGGGTGCAGCAGGTCGGGGTTGGGGCCGATCAAGGTGCGGTTGGCGGCGTACCAGTGGGGCCAGCGGGCGGCGATCGCGAAGTCCGTCGCGTCGGGGCCTAGCTCGGCGGCGGCCAAACCCCAGAGCGTGTCGCCGTGCCGGACGACGTGCGTCGCGGTCCGCAGCCGGTGTCCTGAGCGCAGGTCGGTGTAGCGAGTCGGAGCACCTTCGGTGGGGCGATCCGGAATTGCGACACGTCCCGCCTTCGGCTGATCCGGCCGAGCATCAGCGCCGAGATCGAGAGTCGACGCCTTCTCGATCGCCCGGAAGTCACCTGGCGACTCAGGAACACCTGGGGGCCTAAGGGTTTTAACCGGTACTGCGGGGCGCTGGCTCGCATCCGCTGCGGGTACCGGCTGAGCGCTGGGACGACCGCCGGGGTGCGCCACGGTGGTGCGCTGCTCCGTCGCCGGCGCGTCGGTGAGGCGCAGGGTCGAGGCCTTCTCGGTTGCCCGGAAGTCCGCAGGCGACTCAGGAACGCCGGGGCGTCGTCCAAGGGGTTTCGCCGGTACTGCGGGGCGCTGGCTGGCGTCTGCTGCGGATGTCGGCTGGATGCTCGGTCGCTGGCTGAGGCGCGCGGTGATGGGGTGCTGGCTGTTGTCCGCTGTGAGTGTCGGCTGGGGGCTCGGATGGTCGGGGTGTGCCGCGGTGGCGCGCTTGCCGGGGTGGGCTGTGGGTGGGGTCTTGGTGAGGCCCAGGGATGAAGGGGATTCCGGGGTGCGCCACGGGGTGGGGGTGGTTGGGCGGAGTGTGGAGGGGGATTTGGCCAGGGCCCAGTCGGCGGTGGGAACGGCGGTGGTGGGGGTGGCGTGGGCTACGCCGATGGTGAGGGGAGTTACTGCGGCTAGGCCGAGGGTTGAGCGGAGGAGGGCTCTCGAGGCTTTTGAGGTGATCCGGCCTGCGACGAGTGAGGCGGCTGAGCCGATCGCGCCGGGGGTCTGTTCGAGGAGGGTTGCGAGTACGGCGATCAGGAGCCAGGCGTAGGCGATCCAGGCGACTGCGCCGACGGTGAGGAACGCCATCGAGGTCAGGTCCCGCGTACTCGCCGAACTGACCGCGCCGGCGGTCGTCCAGCGCAGCCCGAGTCCTGCTGCGGTCAGGGCGGCCGCTGCAAGCAGCACTCTCAGCCCTCGGATCATGGCGTTCATCTGCTTTGACCTCCGATCTATGAGTTTGCTTGAGTTTGCGTCGTGCTGATCAATATAGACCTGCATAACTGACCTTTGGCAAGCCACAGGGGCAGGCAAAGTTTCACGGAAAGTGAGAGGGGAGCACGGAGAGTGCTGATGAAGTAGGTTCGGAGGTATGCGTCTGGATGCGCTGTTCGAGGACCTGGAGTCGCAGTTCGCTGCGCTGCAGGAGGGTGATCTGTACGGCGAGGTGGCGGATCGGATCCGGGCCGAGCTCGGCAAGATCACCGTGCTCGACCGGCTCCGGGGCGCTGTCGGCACCGTCGTACGGGTCGAACTCACGCACGCCGAGCCAGTGACCGGAAAGCTCAGCAGGGTTGGCAAGGACTGCGTGCTGCTGGAGGCCGAGCGCTACGAGGAGTGGTTGATCCCGGTCAATGCGCTGGCTGCGGTCCATGGGCTCGGTCCGTGGGCGGAGCAGGCTGAAGGTGCGATCGCGGCGAAGCTGGGCCTGGCGCATCTACTCCGCGGGATCGCGCGGGACCGTTCGCCGGTGACGCTGTTCGGCGCGGCTGCCGGGGCGCATGCCGTGACCGGCACGATCGACCGGGTCGGCGCCGACTTCCTGGAGATCGCGGAGCACCCGCTCGACGCGCCCCGCCGGCGTACGGAGGTCCACAACTCCCGACTCGTGCCCACCCAAGCACTAGTCGCCGTACGTCGCCGCTGAGCGCCGCGGCAAGGCGCTAGCCTCGTACGCCGCCCGTTAAACGCCCCGTGCGCCGTTGAGGGTTAGGCGTCTTCGGTGATGTCGGCTTCTTCGCCGAAGGGGTGGGTTTCGATGAACTGTTTTGTCTCGGTGTAGAGCCGCTCGATGTACTTCTCGAGTTCGATCGACTCGACCCGCCACTGGCCGCGGCCGCCGATCTTCACTGCGGGGATGTCACCACGCCGGACCAGCGCGTAGACCTGGTTGGCGGAGATGTTCAGGACCTCCGCGACGTCGGCGAGCTGGAGGAATCGCGGTTCCGGCATTCCTTTAGTTTGCCACGATTCGCATCCGATTGCCCTCGTTTGTCCACAGGACACCGCGCTGTGGATGACGCCGAGCATGAGATCCCGGAACACGGCAGAATGTCACTGAGAGCGATCGGATCGTGATCGCGAGAGATCGGGGAGTGCGCGTGGTCGACAGTCCAGCGGTGCGAAGCGGGTTCGCGGCGCCGTCAACCCCGACGGTGCGTAACCGGCGGGCCAGGTGGAAGGACGGCCGTCTCGTGCTCGGCGTGCTCCTGGTGGCGGTCACCGCGCTGGCTGGCGCCAAGCTGCTCTCTGCGGCGGACGACACGACCACCGTGTACGCCGCTGACCGCGATCTCCCGACTGGGACGAGGCTGACCAGCGACGACCTGACCACCGTCAGGGTCCGCTTCGCCAGTGGCGACGAGGCCGGGCGGTACGTCGACGCCAACGCGGATCTGACCGGCCTGGTGGTCGTCCGCGCCATCGGAGTCGGTGAGTTCGTGCCGCGGGAAGCAGCGGTCAGCCAGACCGACAACGACCGCACCGAGCTACCTCTTTCCGTCGCGTCCGGTCGGCTACCGGCCGACCTGGCCATCGGCGACCAGGTGGACGTCTGGGTCGTCCCGAAGGACACCGACCAGCAGGCCAAGAGGATGTGGGACACCATCCGCGTGGTCCAGGTCGACACGGTGAAGGGCGTGGCCGGCGGAACCGCGCGGCGGCAGGTGCTGGTCGGTCTCGACCCCTCCGATCTGCCCAAACTTCCCGCTGCGTTGGCTGCGATGGGCTCCGGAGAGCCGGTCCTCGTTCGGCGGGGTCGCTGATGGGGGTGCCGATCCTGCTCGCGGTGACTGGGGCGCCTTGGGAGGCGGACGTCGTACGCCGGGCGGAAGGTGCTCCGGGGATTCGCGTCGTACGCAGGTGTGTCGACATCGCCGACGTGATGGCCGCGGCAGCCAGTGGTCAGGCAAGGGCAGTCCTGCTCGCGGAAGACCTGCCACGGTTGACCTCCGACGCGATCGCGGCTCTGCACTCGCGCCGGATCGCGGTCGTCGCGATGGTCGACCCGTCGGACAACGGCGAGCCCTCCGGTGCCGAGGACCGCCTGAGCCGGATGGGGATCGAGCGGATCCTGCCGGCCGACGTGAGCGCCGAAGACCTCGGCAGGGCGATCACCGACGCGGTCGAATCCGGTCCGCCGGCCACCGTCTCGCACTTCGCGGGCGGCTTCGTGCCCTACACCGGCGACCCGCCGAACGAACCACCCCGCCCGTACGGCGAGGGGACCGGTCGGGTGATCGCCGTCTGGGGACCGACGGGTGCGCCGGGTCGGAGTACGGTCGCGGTCGGGTTGGCGACGGAACTGGCCGCCAAGGGCATGCCGACGATGCTCGCCGACGCTGACGTGTACGGCGGAACGGTCGCTCAGCAGCTCGGCATGCTCGACGAGACCTCAGGGTTGGCCGCAGCGGCACGGTCCGCGGGCGGTGGCTCGCTGGACGTCACAGTGCTCGCACGGCACGCGCGTCAGCTCAACTCACACCTACTAGTACTGACAGGACTCAGCAGAGCCGACCGATGGACAGAGCTGCGCCCGACAGCGATCGAGTCGGTCTGGCTGACAGCCCGCATGCTCGCTCCTTGCACTGTGGTCGATGCGGGTTTCTGCATCGAGAGCGACGAAGAGATCTCCTTCGACACGCTCGCCCCACGCCGCAACGGCGCCACCCTGGCAACTCTCGAAGAGGCCGACGAGGTCGTAGTCGTCGGTACCGCGGACCCGGTCGGCCTGACCCGCCTCATCCGGGCCCTCCACGAGTTGCGTGCGGCGGTGCCGTCAGCCAAACCCCGAGTCGTGGTCAACCGACTCCGATCAGGACCACTGGGGAACACCCCGGCAGAGGCAGTCGCGGAGGCACTCAGCCGGTACGCCGGTGTGCAGGCCGCCGCGCTGCTTCCGTTCGACCAGGCTGCCTGCGACACCGCGCTCGCGCACGGGCGGAGCCTCACGGACGCGGCGAAATCGAGCAAGCTCCGCAAGGCGATCCAAGGGTTGGCGGCCGGGGTTACGGCAGATCTGCTCAGTTGAAGATGGGGGATAACCCCACCGACAAGCGGCCCGGGATATGTCAGGGTTGAGCCATGTCTGAGGTCCAGGGCCGCCCGGCCAGAACCATGAGCCCCGAGCGTAGATACGGCATCGCGATCTCGGTCGCCTTGATCCTCGGCGGGGTGTACTGGGCACTGACCAGCCTGACCGACGACAGCAAGTCCAGCCAGGGTTCGTATCCGGTGCAGGACGGCGCGGTCACCATCCAGGCCGCCTCGGCCGATCTGGAGATACACACCGGGGACGTCTCCGAGATCGTCGTGGACCGGAAGTACAACCGGAACCTGTTCGGCTCCAAGCCGAAGGAGAAGTACAGCGACGGCAAGCTGCAGCTCAAGGACACCGGGTGCGGGTTCCTGTCGTTCGGCTGCAGCACCCACTACGTGATCACCGTGCCGAAGGACCTGAAGGTCACCATCCAGAGCAGCAGCGGAGATCTGAAGGTCAGCCGGCTGCCGGGCGGGGTGACAGTGCAGACCTCGTCGGGCGCGATCGAGCTCGATCACGTCGGCGGTGAGATCTCACTCAAGTCGTCGTCCGGTGACATCAGCGGGGAGAACCTGAGCACGACCGCCGTCACCGCGCAGAGCAGTTCGGGCGATGTCGAACTGCGCTTCGACCTAGCGCCGCAGACCATCGACGCCCAGACGAGTTCCGGCGACGTGGAGCTCCGGCTGCCCACCGGCCTGGAGACGTACAAGGTGGAGGCCGACTCGAAGAGTGGTGACCAGTCGGTGACCGTCAAGACCGACCCCGAGTCGAGCCGCGTGATCAAGGCGAAATCCTCGTCCGGCGACACCGTCGTCGAGTACGACCACTGACGAGCACCAGCCAGTACGCCGTACGCCAAGAGCGCCCCGCAGGGGTTGACCGGGGGGAGCGGGCCGGTTTGTCCTGAGTAGTCTTGCGCGCATGCCTGACGACAAGCCTGTGCCGCGCGGCCTGCTGGTCGACTGGGGTGGTGTGCTCACCTCCGGTCTCGACGAAGCCCTGCGCCGGTGGGCCGAGCTGGACGGCCTCGACTTCGACGCCTACTACCGGGCGATGGTCGGCTGGCTCGGCGCGAGCCCCGTCGAGGCGGAGGTGAACCCGATCCACGCGCTCGAGCGCGGCCAGATCGCGGTCCCCGACTTCGAGCGCAAACTCGCGGCGATCCTGGTCCGCGAGGACGGCACGCACGTGCCCGCCGAGGGCCTGATCGAGCGGATGTTCGCCCACTTCGAGCACCAGCCGCAGATGTCCGCGCTGATCCGCCGCGCCCGCGGGATCGGTATCCGGACGGCGCTGCTGTCGAACTCGTGGGGCAACTCCTACCCGCGTGAGACCTGGGACGGGATGTTCGACGACATCGTGATCTCCGGCGAGGTCGGGATGCGCAAACCCGAACCGGAGATATTCCTGTTCGCCGCCGAGCGGATCGGCCTCGCTCCGGCGGACTGCGTCTTCATCGACGACCTCGAACTCAACGTGGTCGCGGCCCGCGAACTCGGCATGACCGGCGTCCACCACACGTCGTACGAGCAGACGCGGCAAGAGCTGGAATCGGTGTTCGGAGTAGATCTGACGTGAGTGTGACCACCACCCCTGTACGAACCACCGGTCCCCGCCGGATCGTGATCGGCATCCTGGTCTGCGCGGCCCTGGTCGCCCTCGGTGCCTGGGCGTACGGGCTGTTCGACGGCATGATCGACCTGCGCGTCTACCGGATGGGCGGCTCGGTGCTGCTCGACCGCGGATCCCTGTACGACGCGAAGCTCGCCGGCTCCGGTTTGCCGTTCACCTACCCGCCGTTCGCCGCGATCGCGATGCTGCCCCTGGCCGCCGTTCCGTGGGGCGTCGCGCTGGTGCTCTGGACGACGCTGTCGGTGCTGTGTATCGCCGCGATCTGGCGCAACAGCCTGCCGGAGAGTGCGTGGGCGTACTTCCTCGAGCGCAAGCGGCTGCTGATCCTGATCGCTCTCACGGCGGCCTCGCTGCTGCTCGAACCGGTCTGGCAGACGATTCAGTTCGGCCAGATCAACCTGTTGCTGACGGCAATGATCCTGCTGGACCTGGTCCGGCCGGCGAACGCGAAATGGCGCGGGTTCTGGGTCGGCGTCACGATCGGCGTGAAGCTCACACCCCTGCCGTTCCTGGCGTTCCTGCTGATCACGAAGCAGTGGCGCGCGTTCCGCAACGCAGTACTGGGTCTGCTGGCGACGATGGCGATCGGGTTCGCCGTCGTACCGAACCAGTCGTGGCACTACTGGACCGTCGTCATCCGTGACGCGAACCGGGTCGGCGGACTGGCCTACACCGGCAATCAGTCGTTGATGGGATTCCTCAGCCGGCTCGGCGACGAGGCGTCCTGGGTGGAGCCGACGTGGTTCGTCCTGTCGGCCATCTTCGGCCTGGCTGTGCTCTGGCTGGCACGCCGCTACTGGCTGGTGGACGAGCGTGTCACTGCGATCTCCGTGATGGCACTGGCTGTTCTCTACGCATCGCCGGTCTCATGGAGCCACCATTGGGTCTGGATCATCCCGCTAGGCGTCAGCTTGATCCGCGCGGTCAACCGCCAATGGGGTCTGAACCCTGCAGTGGTCACGGGTGTCCTCTGGTACGGCTTGTTCGTACTACGGTCCATCTGGTGGGTCCCGTTCCGCGACGACCGCGAGCTCTCCTGGAACTTCTGGCAGTCCATCCCCGGCAACTCCCACCTGATCCTGGGCATGCTCGCCTTCCTCCTGCTCGCGTTCACCAGCCGCAACCTCCGCAAGCCTTCCGCCTCCTGATCCGTGCTCTATCTGTCCATACTTGAGGCGAATCGATCGGAGGTGGGGGTGCTGTGAGCAATCAAGCGTTCGAGCCCGGCCAGGCGATGGATCCGGAACCGGGGCTGCCCGTGGAGGCCGACCTGGATCTTGACCACGGTCTGGAGTACGACCTGGCCCATGAGGCAGGTGTCGTCGGCCGGGCGGAGCCACCGCGGGATCCCGGACGGGAGGCGGTCGCCACCGCCACACCGGAGTACGACGGCGACTACTCCTACGACCTGGCCCACGACGTCCCGAAGCCTGGCCAATGACACATTCAACCGAGGGCGCGCAGCCAGGCCGTTCACAGGTTGCGCGCCTTCGGCTCGGGGTCAGGACAGGGTGATCAGGCGGGATCCGTGTGCGGGGACTGCCGTTGCGGTCCAGGACTTGTTCGCCCGGCCGAGGTTCTCGCGACTCACCAGGTCGCGGACCTTCTTGCTGCCACGGACACCGAGCTGGTCCCAAGTCACTGGGATGTCAGCAGCCGCGTCACCCAGGTTGTAGACGGCAACTGCAAGCCGTCCGTCACGGAGTCGTTTCTTCCACACCTGCAAGGTTCCGGCGGCGACCCGCGTCGGGATCACGCCGACCTGGTCGACCGCGATCACCTCGGGGTTGGTGAGGATCGACTTGGCCTGCTGATCGATCTTGGCGAGGTCGCCCCCGACGTACAGGGGTGAGGAGGCCATCGACCAGAACGTCATCACGCTCTGCCGTTCGGTGTCGGTGATGCCGTCCTGTATGCCGGCGCCGGTGTTGTTGTTGATCGGCATCGAGTCGAGGTCCGGCCAGTAGTTGGGCCGTACGACGTCCAGCCAGTTCGGCAGGTCCTCCCAGCGATTGTCGACCGAGCTGGTCCAGGTCGACACAGTGTTGCAGTAGCACTCGACGTCGGTGTCGACGCGGACGCTGTTCGCCCACGGCTGCAGGCCTTCGCCGGCGTCCCGCGGTACCGGCCAGGCGCTCGCGGTGAGCCACATCTTGCGGCCGCTCTGGTCGATCGCCTGCGACCACGCCTTGATGTCCGGGATGTTGTCGGTGGTGACGCCGTCGACCTTGATGAAGTCGACGCCCCAGGACGCGAACTTGTCGGCCATCGAGTTGAAGTAGGCCCGCGCGCAGGGCTTGGTGAAGTCGATCTTCCAGTCGCCGCCCCACATGTTGGTCTTGGTCAGCGGGATGACGGTGATGTCCTGCGTGGTGCAGTCGGTGCCGGCGATCGGGGCGTTCTTGTCGTAGATCGCGGTCTGCAGTCCGGCGCCGCCGTACAGGCCGATCTTGAGGCCCTTGCTGTGCACGTAGCGGGCGAGGCTGGCGATCCCGTGCGGGAAACGCTCCGGATCGGCCTCGGGGATGCCGTTGGCGTCGGTGCGGAACTCCCAGTTCCAGTTGGCGTTCCAGCCGGCGTCGAGGTTGATGTTGGTGTAGCCGGCGTGCTTGAGGTTCGTCGCCATCGAGTCGGTGGCGCTCTTGACGTTGGCCTCAGTCAGCCACTTGGTGCCGTAGGCGGGGTTGCTGGAGGACTGCACACTCCAACTGCTCCACCCCATGAAGGGCTTGATGCTGAAGTCGCTTTTGGCGCTCGCGGGTGCGCTGGTCGAGACCAGAACACCCGCGAGAACGACGGGGAGGGCGGTCGCCATCGCGAGGGCGCGGCGGATCGTACGAGCGGAGGGCATGAGTCACCTTTCGTAGCTGTCCGTCCGCGCACCGTATGTCGAGTTAATTAACTGCGTCAAGAATCAAGCTGAAGAGGAAAGAAAGAAAAGCAAGGGAAGGGAGGAGGGGGTGGGCTAGGCGGAGAAGAGCAGTAGCAGTCCGCCGACGGTGTAGCCGACCATGACGACCAGGAGCGGGAGTTGGCCGGCCAGGGCCTTGTGGCGGGGGAAGAGGGCTACTGCGCGGTCGTGGGCGCTGATCACGCCCATCAGGTGGCCGCCGACGACGGCGAGGACCTGGATGACGGAGATCGCCGTGCTGTGGTTGGTGATGGAGGTGTTCAGGCCGAGCAATCCGGTGCCGAAGATGTTGGCGCCGTTCGACAACGGGTCGCTGAGGTAGATCAGGGTCCGCTGGCCTTCGAGGATGAACAAGGTGAGGTAGTGCGCCACGACGTACCCGAAGGCGATCGGGATCACGGAGTGCGCGAACAATCCGGGCAGCGCGCGCCGGGAACTGTCGGACAGCCGCCCGGCCAGCACGGTCGCGCCCGAATACGTCACCAGCACGACCAGGATGAAGCAGATCAGCGCGAGAGTGCCGAGCGTCGTCATCGAGTAGTCGGTGTTCTGCGCCCAGCCGATCCACGCCGTCGAGTTCGAGAATCCGTCGTACGCCGTGGAGCCGAGGAGCGCCGCCACCATGCCGACCAGGCCGGGCTGTGGTTTCAGTCCGTCGAGGTTCTCCAGCGGCCTGCGGATCACCAGCGATCCGTCCGTCCGGCGGCCCCAGGGCGACAGCCGGGACATCAGCGTCGCATAAACCTCGAACGGGTCGCCGGTCGCGAACCAGCGGTCGCCGAACAGGATCGCCCCGAACATGGTGATCACGACGTACAAGGCCAGCCAGCCTTGCAGGACAGGGATCGTGGCGCGGTCGGGCGCGACCAGTTCGAGCCAGGTGAAGGCGAAGATGCCGAGCGCGGCCGGCCACAGCCCGAGCCAGGCCGGGAGTTCGAGCAGGCCCTTCGACGGTGGCTGGCGGAGCAGCTTCGACAGCAGCAGGTGCAGGGTCCGGAGCGGGTTCAGCGTGCGCCAGACCGGCCCGAGGATGAGTGAGATCGGGACCAGGCCGACCCAGACCAGGATGTAGATGAAGCCGAAGATCGGGTTGGTCAGCCGGTCGACGCCGAACATCAGCGCGACCATCGCGTACAGGAAGACGGCCAGCCCGACGATCCGGACGAACCACCGGAACCCCGGCGAGTCGACGGTCCGGGTGATTGCGGCCGGCAACGGTTTCCCGGCGGCGTTCCCCCGGTACTTCGGACTGCGCCAGGCGAACCCGAGGATGATGAACGAGACGGCGATCGCCACGCCGGCGCCGCCGACGGCCAGGCCGAACGGGATCGGCAGGTCTTGCCGGCCACCGATCCCGTGCAGCGGCAGGAGTAGAGGCGTCACGGCCGGGTCAGGAGACGACGAGCTTGGCGACCAGCTTGCCGCTCTTGTGCGTCTCGACCTCGAAGGTGCCCTTCATGTTCGCGGTGAACTTCACCGAGGCCGACTTGCCCGGGGTGAGTTCGAGCTCCTTGTCGTAGCCGTGGATGTGCAGTTCCTCGTCGGCGTCGGAGATGGCCGTGACGAGCACCGTCTGGCCGGCGGCCACCTTGATGCTGGCGCCGCTCGGGTTGACCTTGCCGTTGGCAACGGTGACGTTGATGACGACGTCTGCCTGGTCCTTGGACGGGTCCGCGGTGTTCGACGGGCCGTCGCCCGGGGTCGGGGTGGTGACCGGTACCGAGGTCGGTGCGGTGGTGGGAACCGACGTCGGGGTGTTCGACGGACTGGAGGAACCCGAGCTGTCGTCGGAGCCGCCACAGCCGGCCAGGACCAGCATGCCGAGGGCGGGCAGGAGCGCGAGCGCGGTACCACGGGAGAGCGTCGAACGCATGATGACGAGGGGCCTTTCAGCAAGTCGGTTCACAAGAGGGCGCGGGACGTGCCCTCTTGCCTGACGAACATGTCCGGTCCAGTGTTCCCGGTCCGCACCGTCGGTCCTGTCACGATCGCTGACGGCCACCTTCGCCACGCTGGGCCAGTGTCGCAGGCCACTGTCGGCGGACCCGGTTAGGGTGACTCAACAAGAACCTGATCAAGACAGGGAGGACTCGGATGCCGGACCGGTTGTCGTCGCTGGATCTCACCTTCCTGAAGGCCGAGAGTCCGGCCACCCCGATGCACGTCGGCACCGTGGACATCTTCGAGCCGCCGGTGCACGGTGACGACGGGTTCGACTACGAGAGCCTGGTCGCGCTGATCCGCGACCGGATCGCCTTCGTCCCGCGGTACCGGCAGCGTGTCCAGCAGGTCCCCGGCCGGTTCGCCGGTCCGGTCTGGGTGGACGACGAAGACTTCGACATCACTTTCCACGTACGCCGGTCCGCCCTGCCCCGCCCCGGCACCCATGCCCAGCTGCTGGAGCTGGTCGCGCGGATCATGTCCCGCCGGCTCGACCGGGCCCGCCCGTTGTGGGAGATGTATCTGGTCGAGGGCCTGCAGGGGGACCGGTTCGCGATCATCGCGAAATCCCACCAGGCGCTTGTCGACGGCAACAGTACGGTCGACATCGGCCAGGTCGTCCTGGACGCGACCGCGCACCCCCGCGACACCCCGACCGACACCTGGCAGCCGGCCCACCCGCCGTCCGCGCTCGAACTGCTCGCCGGTGTCTTCGCCGACGCGACCCGGCACCCGACCGCGGTGCTGGAGCTGGCCCGGGCCGAGATGGCCAGCCTGACCGGGTCCACCTCGGTCCGTGAGGTCCTCGGCGACGTGGTCGGCTCGGTGGTCGCCCAGCGGCACGTCCAGGAGTCGTCACTGCACGTGAAGACCTCCGGGCAGCGCCGGTTCACCACGGTGCAGACCGAGCTGGAGGACTACCGCACGGTCCGCGCGATGCACGGCGGGACGGTCAACGACGTCGTACTGGCCGTGGTCGCGGGCGCGCTCCGGGCCTGGATGATGACGCGCGGTGAGTCGGTCAGCCCGACCCGCGGCGTACGGGCCGTGGTTCCGGTGAGTATCCGCGACGACGACGACGAGGAGCCGACCTCGCTCGGGTCCCGGGTGATCGCCTCGACGGTGAACCTGCCGGTCGGTGAGAACTCGCCGGTGATGCGGCTGCACCAGATCTCGTACCAGACCAAGGTCCACAAGGACACCGGTCGCGCGGTCAGCGCCCGATCGCTGGTCGGCATCGCCGGTTTCGCGCCGACCACTCTGCACGCGCTGGCGGCCCGGGTGGCAACCGCGACGGTCCGGCCGATCGACGACGTGGTGATCACCAACGTGCCTGGACCCCAGTTCCCGCTCTACGCCCAGGGCGCGCCGATGCTGGCGTCGTACCCGGTGGTGCCGCTGATGCCGGGACAAGGGTTGTCGGTGGGTGTCACGTCGTACGACGGCAAGGTCTCGTTCGGGCTGAACGCGGACCGGACCGCGATGCCGGATCTCGTCGTGTTCGCCCAGTGCGTCACCGATGCGCTGGAAGAGCTGCTGGACACCACCAAGGGGAGCCGGAGCCGTGCGTCCCGCGGCCGGAAGAAACCTCGCGCTCCGAAGAAGGCAGACTCATGAGGATCTACATCCCGAGCACGTTCCCCCTCCTCGATCTCGCCTGCCACGCGGGAGAGCTCGGCCCGGCACCGCTGACCGCGTACGCCGTGACGCCGGCGCTGCGGGAGTGGTTCGCGGTCAGCGACGACGAGGAGCTCGAGTACGCCGCGATGGCGCAGGCTGCCCGGGCATCGGTGGGACTGCTCGCTGCCGACCCGGCCGCGCCGCGCAGGCGGGTCGTGGTGGCCTGTGAGGTGTCCGCGGTGCCGCCGGCCGACGGGACGGTCCAGCTGGGCGACGCCCGGCTGGAGTTGCACGTGGTGATCCCCTGGACGGCGGTGGCGGCGGTGCATCTGGACGCCGAGTCGGCCGCCGAGGTGGTCGGCAAGGCCGCGGCGAGCTGGGCGGTGGCCCAGGGCGATACCGCGAATCCGGACCACGACGAGGCTGTCTTCGCCCTCGACTCGTGCGAAGGTGAAGACCTGCTGTGGTACGCGACCCAGGAGATCCCCGATCTGCTGGCCGCGGAGGGACCGGGCGGGCTGAAGGCTTGAAGAACTAAGGAGCTGATGGCGATGCAGGCGATCTGGAAGGGGGCCATCTCGTTCGGGATGGTGACGATCCCGATCAAGGTGTTCTCCGCGACCGAGGAGAAGGACATCTCGTTCCGCCAGGTGCACGTCGCCGATGGCGGCCGGATCCGGTACAAGCGGATCTGCTCGATCGACGGCGAGGAGGTGCCGTACTCCGACATCGGCAAGGGCTACGAGATGGCCGACGGCCGGATGGTGGTGCTCGAGCCGGAGGACTTCGCCGACCTGCCGCTGTCCAGCAAGAAGGTCATCGACGTCCTCGAGTTCGTGCCGGCCGACCAGGTCGACCCGCTCTACCTGGGCAAGTCGTACTATCTGGCTGCCGACGGCGGCCCGGGTGCCAAGCCGTATGTGCTGCTCCGCGATGCCCTCGAAGGCTCCGAGCTGTATGCGCTGGTCAAGGTGGCGCTGCGCTCCCGCGAGTCGCTCGGCCTGCTCCGCACGCACGACAACGTGCTCGTCCTCCAGGTGATGCTCTGGCCGGACGAGGTCCGCGACTCCTCGTTCGCGGCTCCGGCGGAGGATGTCGAGATCCGCAAGCAGGAGAAGGCGATGGCCGAGTCGTACATCGACACCCTGCGCGGCGAGTTCGACCCCGACCAGTACCACGACGAGTACCGCACCGCCCTCGAACAGGTCGTCGAGGCCAAGGCCGCCGGCGTCCCGATCCCCGAGTCGGACGAGGAAGAGCCCGAAGGCGCCGAGGTCGTCGACCTGGTAGCCGCCCTCCGCGCCTCCGTCGAAGCCGCCAAGGCCCGCCGGGCCGGCGGCGGCACCGGCGGCGGTGGCAAGGGCTCCACCGAAGACGAAAAGCCCGCAGCCAAGAAGACCGCCGCCAAAACCCCCGCGAAGAAGGCGGCCGCCAAAAAGGCCCCCGCCAAGAAGACCGCAGCAAAGAAGGCAGCCAAAAAGTCAGCCTGACCTCTTGCAACTAGCAGCAATTCCGGCCAGGAACCTCGACCTGGCCGGAACGGCTGGCTACGTTCGAGCCTCGACGAGCCGAAAGGACGAGCAGTTGAGGCTTTCCCAGAAGGTGTCGGCGCTGGCGGTTGCTGCGCTCGCGCCGCTCGGTGTGGCGATCTTGGCCGGACCGGCGAGCGCGGCCGGACCGACGCAGGACTTCTTTGTGTGCAAGAACATGACCGGGTCGTGCCATCCCACCGACTACACCTACGGCACGATCACCTGGAACACGCTGGGCCAGCCCACGATCAGCGGAAGTGTGTTCAAGCCCGCCAACACCAGCTACATCGTGCAGGCGGTGTTCGATGCCTTCATCGCAGACGACCCGACAAGGGTCGAGTCGCAGGGCCGGACGGTCTCTGGAACCGCCACCAAGCGCGGCTTCTCCTTCCCCAGCGGGCTGACCTACCGCATCGCCCGGATCAGGGTCACGGTCTGCATCTATGCAACCTCGACCTCCACCCCCACCTGCGGCCCCTACGTGAGCTACTACCGCCCCTCCTGATCAGTCGATGGGGGGCTGTCCAGCAATGCGCTCGTCCAGGTGAAGGCCCGCCGGTGGACCCTCTGTGAATGACGGTCGCCGTGCATGACGACTACGTGGCCTGGTCGACCTGCGTCCGCGGCACCAGCAACTACCGCGAGCAAGGGACTCTCAAGGTGCTGCGGCTCGGTACGACGGCGACCGGTGTGGTCGGTCCGGTCAAGACCAACGCCACGTTCGACGTGCACGACGAGACCTTGGGCTGGGTCGCGCCGGACAACGTCGCCCGGATCCGGCCGAACTCGGCTTTCGTCCCGCCGCCACGCTTCCTCGGCAACGCCGTCGGACCGACTTCCTTCACCCCGTCGGCGGGCAGTTGGGTGCCGGAGTTCTCGATCAGCAAGGCGCTGACGACCTGCAATCTGACGATCAGGTTCATCCCATCAGCGGGACCGTGAAGGTGACCTGAGCCACCCGGTTGCCGAGCAGACCTGTCAGGTTCGTGGTATTGGGTTGGACATGGCACCATGAAAGGCGCCAGCTGAGATCCAGTCGAGCCGACCCAGGAGCACCGCACACCCATGGATGCCGTAACCGCCGTCCCGACCCCTGTCAACGAGACCGTCCGTGGCTACGCGCCTGGTTCGCCCGAGCGGGCGAGCCTGGAGGCGAAGGTCAAGGAGTTCAACGCGGCCGGTGCGATCGACCTGACCTGCACGATCGGTGGCGAGCAGCGGCTCGGCGGCGGCGCGCGGATCGACGTGGTCCAGCCGCACAAGCACGCCCACGTGCTCGGCACCCTGGGTGACGCGACCGAGGCCGACGGCCAGGCGGCCGTGGACGCGGCGCTGGCGGCGGCGTCGGCCTGGCGGTCGCTGTCCTTCGACGACCGGGCGGCGATCTTTCTCAAGGCGGCCGACCTGCTGGCCGGCCCGTGGCGGGACACGTTGAACGCGGCCACCATGCTCGGCCAGTCGAAGACGGTCCAGCAGGCCGAGATCGACGCGGCCTGCGAGCTGATCGACTTCCTGCGCTTCAACGTCGCGTTCGCGCGGACCATCATCAACGACCAGCCGATCTCCTCGCCGGGGATCTGGAACCGCACCGACTACCGCCCGCTCGAGGGCTTCGTCTACGCGATCACCCCGTTCAACTTCACCGCGATCGCAGGTAACCTGCCGACCGCTCCGGCGCTGATGGGCAACACCGTGGTCTGGAAGGCGTCCCCGACGCAGCAGTTCGCGGCGCACTGGACGATGCGGCTGTTCGAGGCGGCCGGGCTGCCGGCCGGCGTGATCAACCTGGTCACCGGGCACGGCATCGAGGTCAGCAAGGCCGCGCTGACCCACCCGGATCTGGCGGGGATCCACTTCACCGGCTCGACGAAGACGTTCCAGTCGCTCTGGGGCACGGTCGGCGCCAACATCGCGTCGTACAAGACCTACCCGCGGCTCGTTGGTGAGACCGGTGGCAAGGACTTCATCCTGGCGCACCCGTCGGCCGACCCGGCAGTCGTGAAGACCGCGATGGTCCGCGGCGCGTTCGAGTACCAGGGCCAGAAGTGTTCGGCCGCGAGTCGCGCGTACGTCGCGAAGTCGGTCTGGAACAAGATCCGCGACGACATCGCGGCGGAGACCGACTCGCTGACGATGGGCGACGTCGCGGATCTGTCGAACTTCATCGGTGCGGTGATCGACGACCGGGCGTTCGCGAAGCACAAGGACGCGCTCGACCGGGCTCAGCAGACCGACTCGATCGAGGTACTGGCGGGCGGGACGTACGACGACAGCCAGGGGTACTTCGTTCGCCCGACGCTGCTCGTCTCCGATGACCCGACGGACGAGATCTTCACGACCGAGTACTTCGGGCCGATCCTGGCGGTGCACGTCTACGAGGACGGGGACTACTCGAAGGTGCTGCAGCAGATGGAGAGCGCGGCGCCGTACGGGCTGACTGGTGCGGTCATCGCCCAGGACCGGCACGCGGTTGCGGAGGCGAGTGAGTTCCTGCGGTTCGCGGCGGGAAACTTCTACGTCAACGACAAGCCGACTGGTGCGGTCGTCGGGCAGCAGCCGTTCGGTGGCTCCCGTGCCAGCGGTACGAACGACAAGGCCGGCTCGATGTGGAACCTGATCCGCTGGGCCAGCCCCCGCTCGATCAAGGAGACCTTCACACCTCCCACCGACTACCGCTACCCCCACCAGGGCTGAAAACCCCACGCTAGCTGAACAGAAAACCAAAAAGAAAAGAGAAATACAGACGAAGGTCGGCGTCCGCGTGGGCGCCGGCTGCTGTCTGCGGGACCAGCTCGGAACGCTTATATGGCCGCGAGCGAAGAACTGGTATCTCGTAATGAACTGATGGTTGCTGTCTAGGACGGCCCTAGGCATCTGGTCGGTGGTAGGTGGATGCGTGTTCTGATCAAACGCTCAACGGCCGACTTCTCTCAGGCTCCCGCTGTACGCCGTACTCAGGCATCTGTTGGTCGCCATCGACCACGCAACGGCCGCACCGGCAGGCCGCGCCGGCCAGGCACCCCGCCATTCTATTTCTTGTCTTTTTCTGTTGCTTGTGTCTTTTTCTTGCCTAAAGCTTCTGAACAAGCTTCTTTTCTCTTGCTTTTGTGGTTCAGCGGGGGCCGAGGCCTCGGCGGACGACTATGTAGAAGGTGGTCATGTCGTCGATGAGGATCTCGAGCTCATCGGCTGACTTGAGGTTCGCGTCCAGTAGCCAGTCCGAGATCAGGTCGAAGAGACCGCCGACAAGTCCGATCGCGACCGCGTGCCGCATCCGCTTGTCGGCGGGGTCCTTCGCCGGCACCTCGTCGTACCGGTCCCAGATCCCTTCCAGGAAACCAGCTGCCCAGCGCCGGTTCGTCCGGCGCTGGCGTTCGACCGTCGCGGAGATCCCGGCGGCGATCCCGAACGTCACCTTGGCGACCCGCGGATCGTCCACCAGTGCGTGTGCGAAGGCGGCGATCAGCGCGGGCACCGCCTGCTTCTCGTTCCCGACGCCGGACTGCGCGACCGCCATCATGTCGGCCTCGAGCCGCTCGGACGTGCGCTGCAACAGGGCGAGGTAGCAGGCTTCGCGGTTCTCGAAGACCTCGTAGAAGCTCTTCGTCCCGACGAACGCCGTACTGCAGATCTGCTCGATCGTCGTGTTGATGTACCCGTTGGCCGCGAACAGGTCGAGCGCGGTGTCGAGGAGTTGCTCGCGGCGCTCCGCTCGGCGCTCGTCCGCGTCCAGTCCTCTGATAAGTCGCCCCATGCGTGCACGTTACCCGGCGACGACGCCCGGTAACCAATCGGTCTGTTATGAACACGAGCTCTTGTTCGTAACACGAACTCGTGCTCAACTGTCGGTCATCCTGCCGTTACCCTATGGCACGACAGGCCGACCTTATGTCACCGAACCGGGAGCCGTCATGAGCACACTCCTCAGGCGAGCCGCCGTGGCCTTCGTGGCCGCCGCGATGCTCGCCACCTCAGCCACGGCGGCGTCGGCCGCCCAGTCCGCAACAGCAGCCGCGCCCTCGTCCGGCTTCGACGACTGGTCCTGCAAGCCGTCCGCCGCGCACCCGGAACCGCTGGTCCTGCTGCACGGCCTGGGCGGCAACGGGCCTGGCAACTACTCCTACCTCGGCCCGTTCCTCGCGGCCAAGGGCTACTGCGCCTTCACCTTGACCTACGGCCAGGCGACTCCGGCCATTCCGGTCGGCGGCACCGTCTCGATCATCCAGTCGGCGGCCGAGATCGAGGCCTTCATCGACCGGGTCCGGACCGCGACCGGCGCCGCCAAGGTGGACATCGTCGGGCATTCGGAGGGTGGCTTCCACAGCATCTACGGCCCGAAGGTCCGCGGGTACGCCGGCAAGGTCGCGAAGGTGATCGCGCTGGCTCCGCCGACGCACGGTACGACGTTCGGCGGGCTGGTCAGCGTCGGTGACTACCTCGGCCTGCGCCCACTGGTCGACCAGGTACTACGGGACTTCGGCTGTCCGGCCTGCGACCAGATCATCGTCGGCGGGTCCGAGGTGCAGAAGCTGACCGCCGGCCCGATCGCCCAGCCGGGGGTGAAGTACACGGTGATCGCGTCCCGCGCCGACCTCCTGGTGACGCCGCACGAGACGTCGTTCATCCGGGAGACCGGGGTGAGGAACGAGTTCGTCCAGGACTCCTGCCCGCTCGACCCGGTCGGCCACGTCGGCCTCGCCTTCGACCCGAGCGTCGCCCAACTGGTCGCGAACGCCCTGGACCCGGCGCACGCCCACTCGGTCCTCTGCGGCTTCGGCCCGCCGCTGTAACTACGGCTTGCGTCCGAAGAAGTGGAGAAGACGTCCCTCCGGTTCTTCGGACGTAACGGGTCAGGCGGTGTGGTGGAGGTGCTGCTGCGCCGGGCCGATCAGCAGGGCGCTCCCGCAGGCGACACAGATCCACTCGCCGGCGGGATCGTCCACCGGGTGATCGGCCGCTTCGACCCGCTCGAAGAGCATCACGTCGTCGCAGAACACGCAGTACTGGGTATCTTCCGAGCGCGCGATGGTCCGGCGTTTCCGCACAGCAGGCTCCCTCCGGTGGCTACTCGTTCTCTTCAGAGTGCCACCGGAGGACGCGTACGCCGTGCAACGACACGGTGACTCAGTTGGTGCCGTCGTGCCAGTCGCGGCCGAGCTCGTGCTCCTTCTGCAGGCCCTTGCGGATCGCCTCGACGACGAACGGCTCGATCTTGCGGCCGATCAGCGGCACCGACACCTTCACGTCGAGGTCGATCGCCTGCACCGTCTCGCCGCCGGTGGAGCCGATCGTCGCGGTGCCCTTCAGGGTCACCGGCGTGTTGGCGATCTCGCCCTTCACGTCGGCATTGCGGGACCCGTCCGCGTTCGCCGGGTGCCAGGTCTCGGTCTGCACGACGGTGAGTGTTCCGCCGACGAACTTCCGGGCGATGTCCGGTACGTCGTCCGACGGCATCTCGCGCTGCACCCGGACGATCGTGTCACCGCCGGACTGCGTCACCTTCACGTCGTACGAGAGCGCCTTGGTCTTCTCGCAGGCCTGCTCGCGAAAGGTGGCGTCGGTGACGATGGCGAATACTTCCTCAGGGGTCGCGTCGTACGACGCCGACATCTTCAGCTCCATGCCGCACATCATGACATTACCGACTGGTCACCCCGAGGAAGTGAGAGAAGAAGGGGAAGGAAGGAAAGCGTGGTGGAGGCTGGTCACCCCGAGGAAGTGAGAGAAGAAGGGGAAGGAAGGAAAGCGTGGTGGAGGCTGGTCACTCCGAGGAAGTGAGAGAAGAAAGGGAAGGGAGGAAAGCGTGGGTTGCCAAGCTAGATCGCGATGGCGTGCGGGGTGTAGGGGGCTTCGAGGCGGACGATCTCTTCTTCGGTGAGGTGGATGTCGAGGGAGGCGATGGCGTCGTCGAGGTGTTCGGGTTTGGTGGCGCCGATGATGGGGGCGGAGACGGCCGGGTGCTTGGAGACCCAGGCGAGGGCGACCTGGGCACGCGGGACGCCACGGTCGGCGGCGACCGAGGCGACGGCGTCGACGATCTCCGGGTCGCTGGAGTTCTGCCCGTACAGCGACTGCGAGCGCTCGTCGCCGGTTGACCGGTTGGTACTCGCGTCGGTCCAGTCGCGGGTCAGCCGGCCGCGGGCCAGCGGGCTCCACGGAATCACACCGATGCCCTCGTCCACGCAGAGCGGCAGCATCTCCCGCTCCTCCTCGCGGTTGAGCAGGTTGTAGTGGTTCTGCATCGTCACGAATCGCGCCCACCCGTTGGCCTTCTGCAGGTGCAGCGCCTTCGAGAACTCCCACGCATACATCGACGAAGCACCGATGTAGCGCACCTTCCCGGCCCGTACGACGTGGTCGAGCGTCTCCAGGATCTCCTCCATCGGCACCGTGCGGTCGAGCCGGTGGATCTGGTAGAGATCGACGTAGTCCATCCCGAGCCGGGTGAGACTCGCATCCAGTTCGGACAGGATCGCCTTGCGGGACAGGCCGCCGCCGTTCGGGCGACCGGGCCGCATCGTGCCGTTGACCTTGGTGGCGACCACGACATCATCGCGATCGGCGAAGTCGTTCAGGGCCCGGCCGAGGATCTCCTCGCTGGAACCGTCCGAGTAGACGTTCGCGGTGTCGAAGAAGTTGATCCCGGCGTCGAGCGCCTGCTTGATGCCGGTCCGGCTGGCCTCCTCGGGCAGGCTCCACGGCTGGTTGCCGCGCGACGGTTCGCCGTACGTCATGCATCCCAGACAGATCGGGGAGACGTCCAGGCCGGTGTTGCCGAGCTTCACGTACTTCATCTGCGGGGGAACTCCTCTAGGCATAAACGGAGGTGTGCCTCCACAATACTCGCTGCCTAGCCGACGGTGGAGTGGATTTCGCCGGGTGAGACCGCCGGTGACAGACCGGGCGCCTCGGCGGCGCGGAGCATTCCGTCCTTGCCGACGGCGTCGTCGGTGATGATCGGGTTCCCCCAGACGAGCGCCTCGTAGTACGTGGTGTTCGGGATCGCCATGCAGAGGTGCTGGTTCGGGATGCCCATCCCGTGCACCTCGGCGCGCAGGCCGAAACTCTCGGCCAGGTGGGCGATCCGCAGCGCACCGGTGATGCCGCCCTTCAGTCCCGACGAGGTGCGCACGTACGTCGCGGAGCCCGCCTGGATGAAGTCGGCGGTGTTGAAGTGCGCCCCGTCGCTCGTCTCACCGACGAGCAGCGGTACGCCGACGCGCTCGGCCAGCCAGCGATGACTGGTGATGTTGAACTCGCGCATCGGTTCCTCGTACCAACGGAACCCGAGGTCCGTCAGCACCTTGCCGAGCTGGATCGCGTCGGGCAGGTCGAAGCCGGCCGACCCGTCGTACATCAACTCCACGTCGTCGCCGACATGCTCCCGCAATCGCTTGCACAGCAGGCTATCCCGGCGTACGTCGCCCCAAGCGTGCAGCTTGATCGCCGTGAACCCGCGTTCCAGGCACTGATCCGCGATGTCCAGATACTCGTCGATCGAGTCATAGGTGACAGTCGACGCGTACGCCGGAATCGCGGTCCGATACGTTCCGAGCAGCGTGTGCACCGGCAACCCGGCGAGTTGGCCGGCGATATCCCACAGGGCGATGTCGACCAGCCCGAGGAAGTACAGCGGGAACTCCTCGATCCGGTCGAGCTCCCACATCCGGTGCCACAACCACTCACGATGCAAGGCGTTCTGGCCGATCAGGTCGTCGCGCACCCGGCGCTCGACCAGATCCTTGGCGATCACCCCACGCGGTGTCGACGCGCGGCCGACGATCCCGTCGCGAGTGGTGATTTTCAGTACGCCGCCCTGCAGCGCCGGTTCCGATCCGGGCAGCCCGTCGCGCCACCGGAACGGGTGCATCGCCGGGATCTCGACGAGTTCCACCTCGACACGGTCGATCAAGCTCACTGCGGTGCCGCCTTCAACCGATCGTGGATGCGCTGCTCGAACTGGGACTGGGTGGTGTCGATGTGCTGGATCATCGCCGTACCGGCCTTGTCCGGGTCGCCGGCCGCGATCGCTTCGGCAATGTGCACGTGTTGCTGCGCGGCGACCTCCAGCGAGCCGGGCAGTCCGCCGGCGAACAGCAGCCGGTCGGACTGCTCCTTGAAGTCCCGCAACGACGTGACCGCGGACTGCAGGAACACGTTGCCTGATGCTTCGGCTACCGCATCGTGGAACAACCTGTCCTGCTGCCGGAAGGCGGCGTGATCGTGCTGTGCGTCGACCGACGCATCGGCCGCATCCCGGATCGCGCGGACCTGAGCGGGCCGGGCGAGCGTCGCGGCGAGCCTGGCGGACTCCGCCTCGATCAGCCGCCGGTGATCGAACAGCATCGCGACATGTGCCAGGTCGGTCGGCCGGAAGTACCCGACCTGGCTGTCCGCCTCCGGGTTGGAGGGCACGGACACATAGATCCCGGCGCCCTTCCGTACGGCGACCCGCCCGACGGCCGCGAGCACCTTGATCGCCTCGCGCGTCACCGACCGGCCGGTGCCGAGGGTCTCGGCCAGCCCCTTCTCGGTCGGTAGCCGGTCGCCCGGCCGGAGTCCCTGCTCGGCGATGTACCCGAGCAGTTGCTCGGCCACCACCTCGTACCCCGGCCGGTACCCCTGTGCGTCGTTCATGCGCCTGCCATTTCAGAAACCGCCGTAGACCTGGAGTTCGTAGATGCTGCCACCGTTGAAGTTCGAGCCGACGACGGTCAGCCGAACATATCTCGCCTGCACCGGTACCGTCCGGATCGACGGGTTGCGGCGGACACTCGTGGCGACCGCGGTGTGGTCGTCGAACATCGACCACGAGCTCCCGTCGAGCGAGTACTCCAGCTTGTACTTGTAGCCGTTGGTCAGCTCGAAGTTCGTCACGATGCTCTTCACCGAGGTCGGCGCACCGAGGTCCACCTGGAACCAGGAGGGGTCCGGCAGCCCGAGCCCTTGCGCCCACCGGGTGGTCAGGTCGCCGTCGACGCCGAGGGCCGGAACGTTCGGTTCGGAGTACGAGGAGACCGTCACCGGTTTGCCGACCGCCAGCCCGGTCTCGGCGGGCATGGTGACCTCCGCTGCCGGGCTCGCCGGTGCTGCGTTGAGGTTGGCGTCTCGGGCGACGACGGTGAAGCTGTGGCTGGAACCGGCGCTCAGGCCGTCGACCCGGAGCTGGTTCAGCGGAGTCGTCGCGATCTTCTGGCCGTCTTGGTAGACGACATAGCTGGTCACGCCGACGTTGTCGGTGCCGGTCGGCCAGCTGAGGTCGAGCGTCGTCGGGAGCAGGACGTTCACCGTCGGCTTCGGGAGCGCGGCCGGCGGTTGCTCGTCGGATGTGATTGTCGCGAGCTTTCCGTATGCCTCGATCTCGTAGATGCTGCCGCCGTTGAAGTTCGAGCCGACGACGGTCAGCCGGAGATAGCGGCCGCGAACGGATCCGGGGACCGAGGCGTAGTTGTCCGACTGTGTCGTCGCCGCGGCCGTGTGGTCCTCGAAGGTGATCCAGTCGCTTCCGTCGGACGAGACATCGAGCTTGTAGCGATAGCCGTTGCTCAACTCGAAGGTCGTGATTACGCCGGTGAGGTCGTACTGCGCGCCGAGATCCACCTGCAACCAGGAGGGGTCCGGAAGGCCGAGACCCTGCGCCCATCGGGTGGACAGCTTGCCATCGACCGCGAGCGAGGGGACGTTCGGTTCGGAGTACGACGAGACTGTCACCTGCTTGCCTAGGGCAATGTCTTCGCTGGACGGCATGGTGGCGGTGACGGCTGAGCTGAGGCAGGATTCGTTGCCGGCCGCATCGCGAGCCGTGACGGTGAAGGTGTAGGACTGGCCGGATGTCAGGCCGGTGACTCGTGCTGATGTGGTTTGGGATGCGCTCACCAGCTTGCCGTTCGCATAGACCGAGTAGCCGGTGACGCCGGTCTGGTCGGTCGACGCGGGCCAGGTCAGGTCGGCGATGGTGGGGAAGTTTGTCCGGACGACCGGCTTACCAGGGGCGGTCGGTGCCATCCGGTCGGTCGGAGTCGGTTGCGGGTCGAGATACCTGTACGCCGGTTGGAGGCCGGCGTTGTTGACGATCGACGCCGGGAGCTGGTCGCAGCTCGGGACGACCGGGTTGTTGGCGATCGTGGAGTCGATCGTGTTGGCCTGGGTCGCGGAGCGCGGCTGGGTGGTGAAGTTGCGCTGGGCATCGATGTTCAGGCCGTGGTTGAGGAACAGCCAGAGGCCCTGGATGTTGCACAACGCGTTCTGGGTCGTGGTGAAGTAGCGACTGCCTTCGTCGTGGTAGATCGCGCCGTACGCCGGGCTCGGGGTGTCCTTGATGTAGTTGCCGGTGACAACACTTCCGGGCTGCATGCCGAGGGTGTAGATGGCGCCGCCGTCGGCCTGGTGCTTCATGATGTCGCTGATCGCGTTGTCCCGGATGACGTTGTTCTTCGAGGTGGTCGGGGTGTCGTAGATCGGGATGCCGAAGTTGCCCGGGTAGTTCGTGTCGCCGCCCGGATCGGTGTTGCCCCAGCCCCAGCCGACCGAGATCCCGGAGTACGGCAGGTCGTAGATCTTGTTGTGCTCGATCACGGTGTGCTCGGTGTAGCCGGCCACGATCGCCAGCGAGCCGGAGTAGTCGGCCGCGGCCTTGGTGATCAGGTTGTTGCTGACCAGATTGTCCTTGGTGATGGCGCGTACGTCGTCGGGATGGTGGTCGATGATGTCGGTGCCACCGACCTGGATCCCGGTCGCGGCGACGTCGCGGAAGATGTTGCCGCGGATCGTGGTGCCCTGCGAACCGGTGTTCAGGTTCAGCCCGACCGCGCCGAGATGGGTGAAGGTGCTGCCGGTGAAGGAGATGTTCCGGCTGTAGCCGGTGTTCACCGCGCCGGGTGTCTTCAGCCAGGTCAGCCGGGTTTCGTCGAAGTCCGGGTGACCGGTGCCGACGATCCGGAAGCCTGCCTGGCCTTCGACCATCCCGTCGTCACTGCTCGGGTCGAGCCAGGTCGAGTAGGAGAACGTGATGCCGTCGAACCGGATGTTCTGCACCGGGTCGGTGAGGGTCCCGGTGACGTCTACCAGGTCCTGCACCTGCGGTACCACGACCGTTGCGGTGGTAGGGCTCTGGCCGGGTTGAGGGAGGTAGTAGACGTCACCGGAGCTTTTGTCGAGGTACCACTCGCCGGGCGAGTCCAGTAGCTCGTAGGCGTTCTCGATCCAGGTCGGGTTCTGGATCTCCTCGCCCTTGTGCAGGTTGGCGTTCCAGTAGCAGGGCTGCTGCATGGTGACCTTGGTGCCTTCGACGGACTGCACCGGGCAGCGGTAGTGCATCCAGCCCCAGCGGCTGTCGACCTCGATGTCACCTTGGTTCTTCCAGCCGACCATGCTCTGTGTGCTGTCGGTGTAGCCGGTGGAGGTCTTCGACCAGCCGGGCGGGTTCTCCGGGCCACGTGCGCGCTGCTGGCGTTCGCCATTCACGTACAGCTGACGGAAGTCGATCGCGCCGACGTGTGCCTTGTAGATGTTCTTCACCGGGTCGGAGAGCGTCCAGCCGGTGACTGTTCTGCCGCCATTGATGGTGACCTTGGCGCCTGGTGCCGCTTGGTAGATCACCTGGTGCCCGTTGCGACCTGAGTCGGCGCTGGTCAGTTGAAAGGTGCTGGTGCGTTGGTAGTCACCAGCCAGCAGTACTACGCGGATGTCGGCGCGCTGGTTCTTCGTGAGCTTGCGGACCTGGTCGCGGGCCTGCTCGAGCGAACCGAACGGCCGGGCCAGAGTCCCCGAACCCGGGCCGCCCGACGGAGCGGCGTACAGGGTGGTGACGGTCGCCGCCTGCGAGGTGGCGGGGAGCAGGACTGCGGGCAGCGCGAGGCTGGCCAGGACGGCGAGAAGCCGACGGGCGGAACGCGGCATGGCGGCACCTATCTGGATGGATAGATCAGGTCAATCGACGGCGTCACTCTGACATGTGCGCTCAACTTTGGGAAGATCAAACGGAGCCATTTCTCTGCGAGGCTAGATAGATCTGATCTATCGTCTCGCTGGAACTTGGTTGTGAGAGCCTGACAACCTCTCGCCCGGGAGTCCCGTATTCATCGGTGACGGGACGATCGAGGGGGACAGCGGATGGCGGCATCGGGACGCGACGAGCAGTTCAGCGAGTACGTCGTACAGCGAAGAACCCAGCTCCGGCGGGTGGCGTACCTGCTCTGCGGAGACGTGCACAAGGCCGAGGACCTGGTCCAGACCGCGTTGCTGAAGTTGTACGTCGCCTGGCCGCGGGTGCAGCGGGCCGGCAACGTGGATGCCTATGCCCGCCGGATCCTGGTGAACTCCGGGATCGACGAATCGCGGCGCCCGTGGCGACGCGAGGAAGCCGGGCTGGACGGCGTGGAACCACCCGTCGTACCGGGCCCCGGCGTCGAGGACAGAACAGCGCTGATGGACGCACTGGCGCAGTTGCCGCTCGGCCAGCGCCGGGTGGTCGTCCTCAGGCACTTCCTCGGCCTGTCCGTCGAAGAGACCGCGGGCGACCTGCAGTGCAGCCCCGGCACCGTGAAAAGCCAGAGCTCGCGCGCCCTGGCGCGCCTCAATGACTTGCTGGCTCCGCAGTTCGGAGCCCTAGGAGGAACCGACCGATGATCGACGAAGACCTGCTGCGCGACCGCCTTACGACCGCCGCCGCAGCCCAGGACGACCTACTCCCCAGAGCCCTCGCCGAAGACCTGGCCGGCGGCCGCCGCCGACTCCGCCGCCGCAAGCTCCTGGCCGGCGGTGGCGTGACGGGCGCGGTGGCGGCTGTCGCCGTCATTGGTGTCGGGATGGCCGGCTGGCTGACGCCGAACGCCGGCCCGCTGCCGGACGGCGGCCCGGTCGCGGGCCAGTCGTCGACGACCACTTCGCCGACCAGCATCGGCCCCGGGCCGGACACCACCGGCGACAAGCCGGTCCCTGCCGACCCCGTCGAAGGCACCGGCGGGGACGCGGTCTTCGTCCGGAACCTGAACGCGGCGATCTATGCCCATCTCGATCCGCGGAAGGTGCATCTGGACTTCAGCTCCGGCGGCTTCCGGGTCGACCGGCAGCTCGGCACCATCCTGAGCGGCGGCAACCGGATCGGCTGGCGGATGCCCGGCCAGCCGGGCGCCGAAGGATACGTTGCGCTGGGCATCGAACCGAAGAACAGGACGCCGCAGAAGTGTGGCTTCTCCTACGACACCCCGCTGACCTGCCACACGGTCCAGTTGCCGAACGGCCGGACGGCGCAGCTCGGTCGCAAGGGCGACGCCGCCCAGGTGCTCTACCAGCAGCCGGACGGCGAATGGATCAGCGTCGAGGTCGCCACGCTGTTCGGCAACAACACCGAGATCCCGGTGCATGACATGGGCATCACCGACCAGATGCTGCTGGATCTCGTCCAGGACAGCCGGCTCGACCTGCCGAAGCTGACCAAGAACGAGCAGTCCCACGAGAACGCGCTGAAGGGCTATCTGCCGTCGAAGCAGGAGATGCATGCGGCCGCAGTCCGAGCGCTCGGCGGCACCGTCACCGATGATCGGACCGAGGTCGTCACGGAGCAGGGCTCGCTGCTGATGACCTGGCGCAAGGCGGGCGTGACGGCATCGGTCGAGGTCGGCACCGACTCCTCGGTCGGGGTCAGCAAATGCCCCGACCAGCTCTCGATCCTGACGACCTGCGTGCCGATGCAGGCGCCCAATGGCCAACAGGTCCAGTACGGCGAGATGGCGATGAAGTTCGGCGGCGGCCCGAAGTACGTGATGGGTGGCACCTTCCGCCAGCCTGACGGCGATTCTGCCTTCGTCCGAATCCTCTACCCCGGCAACAAATTCCCGGCCGGCGGAATCACCAAGGAGCAAATCCTCACCCTTCTCACCGACCCCACCCTCGACAAGTAGTCATCCAGAACCAAGTGTCCGAGGCGGCCGGCACCCCGGCCGCCTCGAACCACGCCAACACCCTCTCGAAGTTCCCCTTCAACACGATGAGGTCTCCCGCCGAACCGCCATACCCGCAAACTACGTCAGCCGCCTTGTTCCTCATGGTCGACCCCCGCTGGGACCTCCCGTACGACGACGCCCGCACGGCACTCGTACTACGCCAGTGCGTCCACCTCACCCAGTCCTTCGTCGAGGCGAGCTACGAAACCGTCCTCATCGCAGGCAACGCCATCTATGACGCCATCGACCTCAACCCGGTCATCCCGACCTCCTACGCCTGGGCCGCGTCTTCCACATCACCCTGAACCCCTCCGAAGAAGCGGTTCTCCACCGAACGGCCAACGACGAAGATCGATCCCCAGCCCATCTCCTGAACGACCTCCACCACCAACGAGCGAAGCGTTCCCCGTGGTCGGCATCCCTCGACAACTCGACCCTCACCCCGCTGGAAACCCTCCAGCAGATCGCCCACCTGATCCAGTCGGGTCACGGAGAACTCCACGGCCAACTGCCAGAACCTCAGAGCTGACCCCGGCCGTTTCTATGGGTGTCAGGAGGTGGATGGTTCCGATCGACAGGATCAATTGGTGTCGGGTGCTGGGGTTCGGGGTCAGCTGGGCTGGGGTGGAGGGCGGTTTGGCGCATTGATCCTGTCGATCGGGACACCCTCGGAACTGTTGGTTCGCCCGGCGCGGCCGAGGGGCGTACTGACGGACATGAGGTGTGGCTCGGGAAGAGCTTGCCGGCCCGGTGGCGAGCGTGGGGCAGAGGAAGTCAGGCGGACACCTCATGTCCGTCGGTACGCGACGGGCGTCGCGCCGCCGTCCCAACTGCGATCCAGCCAGACAGCATCGTTGGGAGAACCGTTGTCGATGCTGCCCCAGGCCATCCCGTCCTTGTCGGACAGGCGCAGCACGACCCGCCACCCGTTGATCACCTTCTCCGGCACGGGAAACTTGTCTTCCTGTGCCGCGACGGATCGAGGGTGTCGCACGAAAGCGAGCACACGGTCGCATCAACAGTCGCCGGTACGGCGTACGCGGCCTGTGGTGCGGTCGGCGTCAAAGTGGCCGTCACCCGGAACTGCGATCAACAGTCGTTTCATGATCAGCCTCCGAGGGCGGGCTGGTTTGTCCATGTGGTGTCGGCGTCGTAGGTGGTGGTGCTGTCCCAGGGGTTCGGGCCGCCGGCGGTGGCGATGTAGACGAGTTCGTTGGAATGCCGCACGTAGTACGTGGGGTAGTTGAAGGACTGGAGTGAGATGTTGCCGGCTCCGCCAGCGTGTGGTGGTTGCGCGCAGAAGGTGGCGTCCTTCTGGAAGGTTGTCGTCCCGTCGCTCGCGGCCTTCTGCAAACGGTAGTTGCTGTGCCGGAGGTATTGACCAGGGAAGTTGACCGACTCGAGTGAGTAGCAGCTGCTCTCGGCGAGACCGGGTCTGACCACGAAGCTCGCGTCCTGGCGATCACCAAGGGCGCTCCCGGCGTCGATGACGTCGGTCCGGGCGAGGCCGTTCTGGTGGCGCAGCACCCGGTTGGTGTAGCCGGGCGTGGAGACGCGGAACGTCCGCGTCTGGCCGACGGCGAGGTCTGCACCGCTCTTCCACCAAGCGGGAACCAGATTCCAAGTCGCGTCATCACGGAAGGAACCACCCGCATCGGCGTCCAGCCAGACCTCCGAGTTGCGATGCCGCAGGAAATACCCGGGCCGGGCCGCCGACTCCAACGACGTACCGCCGCCACTCAGACCCGAACGAGTGCAGAAGGTCGCATCGGCCGCGAAAGACCCGCCGGAGTTGGCTTCCTTGTAGACCCGAAGATCTCGCTGACGCAGATACTGCCCGGGGAAGTTGCGCGACTCGAAGGAATAGCAACTGCTGTTGGACAGTCCACTCCGCACCCAGAAACTCCCGTCCTGCTTGAGAGTTTGGTTGCTTCCAGCATCGATCACTTCGGTCGCAGCGACGCCGTCGACGTGCCGCAGATAGCGATTCGTGTAGTTCGGCGTGGTGACCCGGAACGAGACTAGCTTCCCGGTAGGCAGCTTGGTCCCACTCGCCGCGGCCAGCACGCGCAGGTTCACCGCCCGCACCCGCGCGAAGTCCATCTTCCGAACCTGCCGGTCGTAGGTGAAGAACCCGTTGATCTCGTCCTCGACATCGGTCGGTTCTGTGTAGACCGAGCCGGACAACCCGGACCCGATGATCAGGTCGGGCAGCTGATCGGCGATCTGCACATAGCGATTCGTCAACGCCTCCGGCGTCGGGAGCATCTCGTAGGCGAAGGTGTCGCCGGTCGACCATTCATGCCCAGGCACATGCAGCCCGAGTCCGCCGAACTCGCCAAGCTGCAGGACCCGAGTCGCCGAAGGAGCACGAGCGACCGCCGGACCGACGTACATGTGGTCGTCGATGATGTCGCCGCTGCCCGGGTCGGGATCGGAGTCGCAGCAGTTGGAGCCCGAGTTGTGGTTGACCAGCCGCGAAGGATCCAGCGACTTCACCAGATCCGTGATCCGGCCGGCCCGGAACTCGCCCCAGCCTTCGTTGAACGGGATCCACTGCACGATCGACGTGATGCCCTTGTGGTTGTCGACCATTCGCCGCAGCTCGGTCTCGTACCGCGCCTCGCCGGTCGCCGAGGCGTTCCGGCCGGCCACCAGCGCGGGCATGTCCTGCCAGACCATCAGGCCGAGTTTGTCGGCCCAATAGAACCAGCGATCCGACTCGACCTTGATGTGCTTGCGAACCATGTTGAACCCGAGCGCCTTCTGCTGCTCGAGATCGAACCGCAGCGCGTCATCGGTCGGTGCCGTGTAAAGCCCATCGGGCCAATAGCCCTGATCCAACGTCCCCAGCTGGAAGACGAACTTCCCGTTGAGCGTCGGCCGCAGTACGCCGCCCAGCATCGCCTTGCCGATTGACCGCATCCCGAAGTACCCGCCGACGGCGTCGCTGCCGAGCGTCACCTTCAGGTCGTAGAGGAACGGATCATCAGGAGACCAAAGGTGCGCATTCGGCACCGGCACCCGGAAGCTCGTGCCCGTCGTGCCGTCGGCCTCGCCGACCACCTGACCGCCGGACAACACCTGCGCATGCACCGCCTGCCCAGGAGAAGATCCTTGTACGACGAGGTCGAGGCCGCCTCCAGCGACGTTCGGAGTGGCGTCGAGCCGGGTGATGCGAGTGGCCGCAGTCGGTTCCAGCCAGACCGTCTGCCAGATGCCCGACGACGGGGTGTACCAGATGCCACCGCGGTTCAGTCGTTGCTTGCCGAGAGGGATGTCCTGGGTGTCGACCGGAGCCCAGACGCCGACGATGATCTCGTTCGCACCGGCCCTGAGCGCCGACGTCACGTCGTACGAGAAGCCGTCGTACCCGCCCTCGTGAGTGCCGAGGAGCGTCCCGTTGACCCAGACCTTCGACTGCCACATGACGGCGCCGAAGTTGAGCTGGACGTGCTGCCCGGACCAACTCGCGGGCACGGCGAACGTCCGCCGGTAGTACATCCGCTCCTCGTGCCGTTGGATGCCGGACAGCGCCGACTCGATCGGATACGGGACCAGGATCTCCTCACTGAGATTCCTCCCGATCGGCGGAGTGTCGAGGTTCGCCGTCGGCGCGAACTGCCAAGCACCGTTGAGGCTCTGCCACTGCGTGCGGGTCAACTGCGGCCGCGGATACTCCGGCAGCGGATTGGTCGTCGAGACCTGACTCGTCCACGGCGTACTCAACCGAGGCGGCTTGGGGGTGACCGCTGTCGCCGGTAGCGCAGCAGTTGCCAGCAGCAAGGAAATCACGAGGATCAGCCAGCGGCGCATCCCGATCACCCGGCCTGTACGCCGGTGGCGACCTGGCCCAGGCTGATCCAGCCGCCATGACCGTCGCCGCCTGCCCAGGAGTAGACGGTTGCCGCGTTCGTCGTCAGATCGACCATCGCGTAGTCGGCGTTGCCGTCGCCGGTGAAGTCGCTGAACGAGACCCGGTTGGCGGTCGTGGTGAGTCCGGTCGCGACCTTACCCAGCAGCAGCCAGCCGCCGCGGCCGTCGCCACCACGATTCAGGTAGCTCTGCACCGATCCGTCGGCCGCGATCGTGCTGTAGTCCGCCCGGGTATCTCCGTCGAGATCGGCGAACCGCACTGCCGCGCGGTCGGTCGTAGTACCGGTCGCCACCTGACCGAGAGCCGACCAGCTGTTCACGCCACGGTTCAACCAGACCTGAACGGCGCCGCCGGCCGCGATCGTCAGATAGTCAGCCTTGCCGTCCCCGTCGAAGTCGGCAAAGCGCACAGAGCTCTGGTCTGTGGTCACACCTGACGCGATCTGGCCGATCGACGACCAGCCACCACGACCGTCTCCGCCACGGTTCAACCACGCCGAGACTGAGCCGTTCGCGTTGATCACCAAATAGTCAGCCCGGCTGTCGCCATCGAAGTCAGCGAATCGGACCCGTGTCCCGTCGGTCGTCACGCCCGTCGCCACTTGGCCGAGCACCGACCAGCCGCCGCGACCGTCGCCGCCCCGGTTGAGAAACGCCTGTACTGCGCCGTTGCTCGCGACCGCGAGGTAGTCCATCCGCCCGTCGCCGTCGAAATCGGCCCAGCGCACCTTGCCCGATCCACCGGCTTCGTTGCCTGCATTGAGTGCAGGCGAAGCGGCAATCACGCCGTCGGAGTACGCGCGGTCCAAGGCCGGGTAGAAGGCCTGGGCCATCCGCTGGAACCCGGCGTCGTTCGGATGCAGCCCGTCGGCCATCTCGGCGGAGGTGAGCGCCGGCGGTTCGACGTACCGGGTCTTGGGGTTGGTCAGCGCGGCCTTGATCGCGGCGTTGAAGGTGGCGACCTTGGACTCGAGCCCGGGGGTGGTCGGGATCAGGCCGAGGACGAGCACGGTCACGCCGGGCTTGTCGGCGACGATGCGATCGACCAGGCCCTTGAAGCGCGCCGGGGCGTTCGGTACGTCGACGTTGCGGTTCAAGTCGTTGATGCCGAGGTGAAGCGTGACGACGTCCGGCCGTACGCCGGCCAGCCAGCCGTCGATCTCGGCGCGGACCTGGTCGATGATCCAGCCACTGTGGCCTTCGTTCGAGAGATCCGCGAGATTGCCGGAGGCCTGGGAGCCGACGAAGTTGACGGCGTACCGGGACTGGCCGCTCACGAGTTGAGCGAGCGGGCGGCGGTAGGAGGACGAGGTCGGGCTGCCGACGCCGGCGGTGATCGAGTCGCCGAGCGGCATCACCCGCAACGTCTTGACGGCCGGCACGGCCTGAGCCGTGGGTGCGGTCGTGGCTAGAAGCCCAGCTATCAAGGTAAGGACTACGGCGACCCGCTTCATGAGGCGGCATTCATCAGGTCGAGAGCGCTCTGCTGGCGGGCCGCGTCGAGTTTGTCGATCGGGCCGTACCAGCGGAGGCCGTACTGGTCCATCGCCGTTCGGTCGGAGGCGAAGGCGCGGTCGGCGTTGCGGCGCAGATAGGTCGTGTAGGGGTGGTCGGACAGTGCGGCGTTCAGCTTGCCGAGGCCGCGGACGTGGGCGCCCTTGAAGGTCGGACCGTCGCCGCCGCAGTCACCGGATTCGCAGGGCTCCCGGAGGATTCCGTCGGCGGTGTTGAGGCTGGAAGAAGTCGTAGCGGCGTCTGCGATCTGCCGAGCCGTTGTGAGGTAGGAACTGTTGCCAGTTGCCTTGGACAACTCGGTGAGTGCGCCGAGGAGGACGCCCTGGTTGTAGGTCCAGGCGGTGTCGCCGTTGTTCTTGCAGGTGGACAGATTGATGCCGTCGTTGACCAGATGCGAGCTGTTGATCATGCCGGTCTGCTGGAACCACGTCCAGCCGTTCTGCGCTCGCTGGAGATAGGTCGTGTCGCCCGAGATGCGGTTGTGGAGGGCCGCGCTGAGCTGGATGTAGAGCGAGTTGGAGATCGCGTTCTTGTACGTCTTCGCCTCGCTCCACCAGACCCCACCGCCGCAGGTGTTGTCCCAGTACGCCGCCATGTGGTCTGCGTCGGCTCTCGCGGTCTGCAAGTAGCGGGCCTCACCGGTGTAGTCATACGCAGCGATCCACGCGAGACCCCACCAGCCGGTGTCGTCGATGTAGTCGTTGCGGAATTGTCCTTCCGCGGCGTTCACGTTCAGGTCGTACGTCTTGCCGATCGCGTACTTGTAGCTGTTCATCCCGGAGATCCGCGCGTTGTCGATGATCGCGTTCAGCGCGTTGGCGCTGTTCCACCAGCCGGTGGTGTCGAACTTCCCGGTCGAGAGGTTGTAGTACTGCATCTGCGCGGTCGCCGTCGCCGTACGCCGGTCCCACGCGTTCCAGGTGGTCCGGGCCCACGCAGTACAGACGATGTCTGGCCGGTCGCCGGCCTTGCCGCAGGCGCGGAGGGCGCCGACGCCGAGGTTGTTCCAGTCGTCGACGTTGAACATCTGGGTGCGCCAGCCGGTCTGGCCGGACGGGATCGCGGTGTTGCCGAGCCGGCTGCCACCCGACCAGGTCCGGCCGCCGTCCATCGAGCGGTCCAGCCAGACCTCGTCGCCGGGGCTGCCGTTCTCGATCGAGGCCCAGCCCATCGCGTCGGTGTCGTCGAAGTGCAGCCGGAGCGTCCGGCCGAAGATCGTCGCGCTGACCGGGCTCCGGTCGCCAGGGGACAGCGCCGGATCGCGGGCGTCGCAGTACTTGTTGCAGATGGTGGCCTGAGCGCTCATCGGCACCGCCGGAGTGGAGGAGGCTGGAGGTGGTGGCGCTCCCGCAGGAAGTGACATCGCTGTCAGCAGGGCAGTCGTGACGAGTCCGGCGATCATGATGGATCTCCCTGGGGCGGTAGGAAGAGAGCGCTTCCATCGAAGGTAGGGCGCGGTCTGTGAGGGGGTCAATACGTCGGGTGAGCGAAAATGTGGGAAAACGTGGGACATCCGACCTCTTGACCGGGTCGTCGCGCGCGCTCTAGCGTGCGGCGCGAGCCCACCGCTGATTGATTGTGTTCGATCGTGAGGAGAGCTGCATGTCTTTCCGCCCTTCTTTCCGCTGGCCCGTCGTGCAAGTGCTGGCGCTCCTGCTCACCTGCGGACTGGCCGGCGTGCTGACCGCGGTACTCCCCGGCCGGGCCGCCGCGGTCGACGGACCGAGCGACGTCTACGCGTACCTGGAGAACCCCGGCATGGTCGCCGAAGGCCAGGTCGCGCCGCACAGCAGACTCTGGCCGTACGCCGACGACGCGTCCGCAGTACGGGCCGGTGATTCTCGGTACGTGCGGTCGTTGGACGGGGCGTGGAAGTTCAAGCTGGTGGATACGCCGGGGTTGGTGCCGGCCGGGTATCAGGAGCCGGGGTTCGACACGTCGGGCTGGTCGACGGTGCAGGTCCCGCATACCTGGCAGAGCGACTTCCTCGATCACCCGATGTTCCGCAACATCCCCGAGGAGGTCTGGCCGGATGCGCCGCCTCGCGTACCGCGCGATGTGAATCCGACCGGTGCCTACTTGAAGAGCTTCGACATCCCGGCTAGTGAGAATGGCCGGCGGCAATTGGTCCGCTTTGAAGGTGTCACTAGCGGCTATTTCGTCTGGGTCAACGGTCGGTACATCGGCTACGACCAGGGTGGCTACAGTCCGGCCGAGTTCGACATCACCTCTGCGGTGAAACCGGGCCGGAACACCCTTGCGGTGCAGGTGCATCGGTGGGGATCCGGGTCCTACCTGGAGGACTACGACCAGTGGCGGTACGCCGGGATCTTCCGCGACGTCTTCTCGTACTCGGTGCCGGAGGCAAGGATCCAGGACGCCTATGTCACCACGGATCTCGATGCGGACTATCGCGACGCGACGCTTGCTGTCGACGCATCGGTCGAGGGGGCGGGCGCGGGCTACGAGGTCAGCGCCGTACTGCGTGATCCGCGCGGGCAGGTGGTGACGAAGTTGACCGGTGCGGCGGGCTCTCGGCTGAGTGGCGTGGTCAGCAACCCTTCGAAGTGGTCGGACGAGACTCCGACGCTCTACAGCTTGGTTCTCGCCTTGAAGGATCCGTCCGGCCAGGTGGTCCACCGGACCAGCCAGAAGGTCGGTTTCCGCGAGATCGAGGTCCGCGACAAGCAGATCCTGCTGAACGGCAAGCGGATCCTGTTCCGCGGTGTGAACCGGTCCGAGACCGATCCGGACACCGGGCGGCACATCACCCATGCAGCGATGGAGAAGGACGTCCAGCTGATGAAGAAGCTGCACGTCAACGCGGTCCGTACGTCGCACTACGAGAGCGACCCGTACTGGTACGAGCTGGCCGATCGCTATGGGCTGCTGATCGACGACGAGGTCGACATCGAGACGCATGCGCACGAGTCGTGTCCGTCGGTCTGCCTGGCGTCCAAGCCGGAGTGGCAGGCGGCGTACCACGACCGGTTCGTCGCGCTGGTCGAGCGGGACAAGAATCATCCGAGCGTCGTGTTCTGGGATACGGGCAACGAGGCCGGTCTCGGGACGGCGCACTACGCGATGGCCTCGTGGGCTGACGCCAACGAGCCGACGCGGCTGCTCTACCACCAGTCCAACAGTCCGGACGGTGATGCGCCGTACGCCGATGTCGCGGGGCCGCGCTATCCGACTCCGGCTTCGCTGGAGAACAAGGCGAAGACGTTCACGAAGCCGATCGTGATGGGTGAGTATGCCCATGCCATGGGCAACGGTCTCGGGAACTTCGACCAGTTCTGGGCGCTGGCTCGCAAGTACCCGTCGATGCAGGGTGGCTTCATCTGGGACTGGGCCGAGCAGAATCTTGCGCAACCCTTGAAGCTCACGCCCGACTCGTCGCCGCGTCAGACGCAGGCCTTCTTTGTCGGAAAGCCTGCTATCGGGTCTGGGCATCGGGGAAACGGCCTCGTGTTGTCCAGCCTGGACGACTTCGTGGATGTCTTCCGTGATCCATCCCTTGATGTGACCGATGGCTTAACCCTTGATGCATGGGTTGAACCAGGCGCTTGGACTGGATCGTTCCCGATTCTCACGAAGGGACAGCAGTACGCGTTGCAGATGCCGTCCGCGTCCACGCTCGAGTTCAGGGTGACTGCGGCCGGTCAGGAGAAGGCGATCATGGCTGCTGTTCCGGCCGACTGGGTTGGTCGGTGGCATCGGGTCACCGGCACGTACGACGGGTCGGCGCTGGTCTTGTACGTCGACGGGGCCGAGGTCGCGCGGACCGCGGTGACGGGCAAGCTCGAGCCGGGGCTGTGGGAGGTGAATGTCGGGCGTAATGCGCAGACGCAGCAGGATCAGGTTCGGGGCCGGCTTGCGCACGGGACGTTCGACCAGATCAGGATCTTGCCCAAGGCAATGAGTTCGGCCGAGGTGGCGTCCGGGGTGGATCTTCGGTCGGAGGCTGTGCTGGCGCTGGACTTCGAGAACGTCGTCGACGCGGGGCGGTTCCAGAGTCTTGGGATCAGTCTGTCCGGGACGGATGGTCTGGTCGGGACCGATCGGTATCTGCAGCCGGAGACCGCTGAGATGGCTTGGTCGCAGTCGCCTTTGCGGTTCAGTTCTGCCTCGCCTGGTGTTGTGACAGTGAGGAACGAGCAGCAGTTCGCGCCTTTGACGTTCGATCTGCGCTGGGCTGTGCGGCAGGCCGATGCGGTGATCCGGCAGGGATCGGTGCCGCTGACCTTGCCACCTGACAGCTCTCGCGTTGTCACGTTGCCGGTTGCAGCGGACAACCCTCGATCGCTCGAGCGATTCCTCTCTCTTGAGGCAGTTGCCGGCAATGCAGTTCTTCAACGGGATCAGCTCCGCTTGGGCGGAACGGTCGTCGCGGGCGTTGGGGCTCGTCCGGCTACAGGCAAGGTCGCGATGTCCGGCACCTCCAAGTTGATAGTCTCGGGGCGCGACTTCCGCTACACCTTCGATCAAGGTGCGTTGACGTCACTGGTTGCGCGCGGCAAGGAGTTGCTGAAGCGCGGACCGGAGCTGGATGTCTGGCGTCCGCCGACGTCGAACGAGACCTACGACTGGGGAACGGCCGATCGGCAGGTCTGGAACGCGATCGGTCTCGACCGGCTCCAGACGACCCGCGGTACGGTCACCACCTCGACCTTGACCGACGGGCGGGTCCAAGTCGTCGTACCGAGCAAGGTCTCGGCTCCTGGGCACGCGGACGAGCTCTCGTTCGACCAGACGATGACCTACACCATCGACGCGGCCGGGGCGATCACGCTTGCGCATCAGGTGACACCGCACGGCAGCAAGTTGAGCAGCCTGCCGTACCTGCCTCGCGTCGGCTTCTCACTGCAGGTGCCGGACTCCCTCAACCGCTTCGCGTACTACGGCCGCGGTCCTGAGGAGAGCTACAGCGACCGGGCTTCTGGGACTCGAGTCGGGGTCTACCGGAGCAGTGTGGAAGACCAGTACGTGCGCTACTCGCGGCCGCAGGCTTATGGCAACCACACCGACACCCGCTGGACGAGTCTGACCGACTCGCGCAACGGCGTACTGGTGGCTGCGGCCAAGGGAGACACTGTTGACGTGAGCGTCACGCAGTACGACGCACTGGATCGTGCGGAGTACGACTTCCAGCGACCGCTTGTGCGCAACAAGGGCTGGACGACGCTGCATGTCGAGGACGCTGAGACCGGGATGGGCGAGACGCCGAACGGAGTACAGGCGCCGTACAAGATCGACCCGAACCAACCACGCTCGTACGCCGTGACGCTGCGACCGATGTCGTCCGCGGAAGCTGTGACGGGTGCTCCTGCAGTGTCTGGGGAACCTGCTTGCGACCCGACTACCGTGCTGCAGCCGCAGGGTGACGCCAAGCAGGGTGAGCCTTTGACGGTCCAGGTGAAGGTGACGGGCGAGTGCGCCCTCCCCGTGCGGAACACTGCCGTCGCCTTGGCTGTGCCGGACGGTTGGAAGGTCGAGCCGGCCTCGGTGTCGTTGGGCGATGTTGCTGCTCAGGAGACGAAGACGGCGACCTTCACGGTGACTCCGGCGCTCACTGCTGGCTTCGGTAGTTATGACCTGGTGGCGACGACTACCTCGGATCAGGGTGTTGTCGGGGCTACGGCGCGGGTGGAGTTGCCGTTGGCTCCTGGGCAGCGGTGGGCTAGTGACCTGCCGTTCGTGGGGACGCCGACGAATGGGTGGGGTCCGGTTGAGCGGGATACCAGCAATGGTGAGGATGTCGGTGGTGATGGTGGTCCGCTGCGCATTGGTGGGACGACCTATGCGAAGGGTTTCGGGGCACACGCGAATTCGGTGATCACGCTGGACGTGCCGAGCGGGTGCACCCGCTTCGAGGCGACGGTCGGGCTGGATGCCGAGGTCGGTGGGTCGGGGAGCGTGGCATTCGAGGTGCGCGCGGATGGCGTCGTACTGGCTTCCACGCCGCGGATGACCGGTGGTGGTGCGGGTGCGAATCTGTCGGCTGCGCTAGCCGGGCAGGCACAGGTGCAGCTGGTGGTGAGTGATGGTGGTGACGGGAATGGTTCGGATCACGCGGACTGGGCGGCGGCCCGCTTCACCTGTTGATGAGGAGTGAGGTCAGGATGCCGAGCGCCAGCAGGGTGGTCACGACAATCACCAGGTTGGCGGCACGGGCGTTGCGCTGAAGTAGTTCAGTGCGACAGGCGGGCTTGAGCGAGCACGGGTCGAACGCGACGCCGCTTGGCTCGGTGAGGGCTAGGAGGTGGAGGGCCCAGGCCTGGGGTTTGCCGCGTAACGGCGTACGGGCTTGTGCTTGTTCGATCGCATCCTCTTGGACGCGATCGCGGACGAACGCTTTGGCATCCGTCACCTTCAGCAGGTCGTGGCCTTGGAGTGCGTGCTGGACCACGGTGTGTGCCGCGAGGACGCGGTGGTGCCGGGGGAGTCTGGCGGGCAGGTTCGCGTACGCCAGGCGGACCAGGTCCGGATAGTTGTCGAGCAGTGCTGCTTCGACGTCAGCGGGGCTGATCGGTGCGGGCGCCGAGGTGGGCGCGTGCGCAGGTGTGTGGGTTGAGGCATGAGTTGGTTGGGCTGGTGCAGTGGTCTGTGCGTGTGCGGCTGGGCGTCGCCGTTGCAGGGTTCTGGTGGTGCTCATTGCGCGGTCGCCGCTCCTTGACAGTCGTCCAAACTCTCTTCCGAAACAACGAGCGACTTCACCTGCGGTCACCAAATCCAGATTTTCGCAGTGAGCGACTACTCTGCGTGAGGAAGGTTATTCTCGGCCTCGTGACCAGTACGAGTGAGGCAGACGGCGCCCAGGACAGCAGCGAGACCGTGACCGGGCGGTGGGACGGCGTCGATGTGAACTTCGGCGAGGAGGGCGGCCGGCTCACCTACGGTAGTTACCTGCGGCTGGAGCAGCTGCTCGATCAGCAGCGTCTCGAATCCGATCCGCCGGCGCATGACGAACTGCTGTTCATCACCATTCACCAGGTGTACGAGCTGTGGTTCAAGCAGGTGCTGCATGAGATGACCGCGTCCCGCGACGCGATGCTGTCCGGCGAACTCTGGCTCGCCCAGCATCTGCTCCGCCGGGTGCACACGATCGAGCGGACGCTGACCCAGCAGGTCGACATCCTGGAGACGATGACACCGCAGGACTTCGGCGAGTTCCGGCACCGGCTGTCGCCGGCGAGCGGGTTCCAGTCGGTGCAGTTCCGGGAGATCGAGTTCCTCTCGGCGGCCAAGGACCCGTCCTTCGTGAAGCGGTTCCGTGGTCTGAGCGAGGACGAGAAGGTCCGTCTCCAGCGTCGCCTCGACGAGCCGACGCTCTGGGACGCCTTCCTGGTCGTGCTCGAGAAGGCCGGATTCACCACTGCCTCGGATGACGAGCTCTACAACGCGCTGCAGACGGTGGCTGGGGATCGCGGTCAGTACGGCGCGATCTGGGAACTCGCCGAAGCCCTCCTCCAGCACGACGAACTGGCTGCCGCCTGGCGCGCGCGGCACGTCGTCATGGTCGAGCGCATGATCGGCACCAAGCCTGGCACCGGCGGCTCCTCAGGCGCCGGCTACCTCCGCTCCCGCCTGGACCTCCGCTACTACCCCCACCTCTGGCACCTCCGCACCTCGCTCTAGCTGTCGGTGGGGCGGTGGAGGGTGTCGGTCAGGTGGGTGAGGACCGTAGTGGGGGAGTCGGTCCAGTCGGTGGTGAGGATGTGGTGGACCTGCCAGCCGCCGGTGGTGAGGGCTCGGGGGTGGGTGGTGAGCCGTTCCAGCAGGGTGTCGCTGGCCACGCGGTCGGGGGTGTCTACCAGTACTGCGATGCGGTGGCCCTCGTCGCCGGGGAGGCGGAGTGCCAGGTCGCAGCGGAAGACTGATTCGCCGACCTCGGTTTCGACGACGACTCCGCGCTCGCGCAGTGCCTCTGCCAGTTGCTCGATGACGGCGGAGCGCTGCTGGGTCGCCGCGGACCGGGTGCTCGGGCGACTGACGGCGTACGGGGCAAGGGCTGCTCGTGTCGCTTCGGGGTTGGCCTGGGAGACGGCGTCGGCGTACGTGAGGAAGCGGCGAAGCGTGTTGGCGCCGTCGTTGTAGGTGTTGGTGATTGCCTCGGGCTCGATGCTGGAGACGATCACCATGTGCTCGCGGGCGCGGCTGAAGATGACGTTCAGCCGCTTCTCACCGCCCGAGGTGTTGATCGGGCCGAAGTTCATCAGCATCCGCCCGTCCGGCCCGGCGGCGTAGCAGACGCTCATGATGACGATGTCGCGCTCGTCGCCCTGCACGTTCTCCAGGTTCTTCACGAACAACCCGGCATCCTGGTCGTCGCGGGTCCGGAGCTGCTCCGCCTCGTACCGCGCCCCGAACTCCGGATCCTGCTCGCCCAGTTCGTCCAGCGCGCGCTCGATCTCACCCTGCTGCGCCTCGGAGAACGCGACGATCCCGATGCTCTTCCCGGTCTCGCGTCCGAGCAGTTCGCGCACCAACCCGGCGATCCAGGCTGCCTCCGCGGGATTCGTACGCCGTACGTAACTACCGTCGACGACCCGCACCGACGTGATGCTGCCGGCCAGTACGCCGTCTGCGATCTCCGCGGCGACCGGAGCACCGGCCTGCACGGTCCACGGCGGCGCCGGTACGGCGGGCAGGCGATCCGGGATCGTCGCCAGCCGGCCTTGGTAGAAAGCCGCGTTGCTGAACGAGATCAGCGCCTCCGACCGGCTCCGGTAGTGCCAGGTCAGCATCGTCGACGCCAACCGCAACGCGCTGATCGCGAGGAAGCTGTCGTCGGTCAACGCGATCCCGACCGAGTCGTCGTCGGTGTCATCCGGATCGGGCGTCGTGACGCGGAAGTACTGCGTCGGCGGCAACTGCATCTGGTCGCCGACCACGATCACCTGCGGCGCCCGGTGCAGCGCCGGGATCGCTTCCTCGATCGGGATCTGGCTCGCCTCGTCGTAGATCACCACGTCGAACGTCGCGTCGAGCGGCAAGGTGTCCGACACCGACGACGGGCTCATCAGCCAGACCGGCCGCAACAGCGACACCACCGAACCGGGCGCGCCCGAGGCGAGCTCGCGGATCGACTTGTACCGCATCACCTTCCCGAACTCGTGCTCCAGCTCGCGCCGCCCGGCCGCGAACGTCTTCTTCCGCGCCCGATCCTCGGCGGACATCCCGGTCACACTCAGCTCGGAATGCGCGACCTCCTCCAAGAACCGCCGCCGCACGCCGGCCACCACCACGTCAGCGTTGACGGTCGCCAGTTCGTCGTACACCAGACTCAACTCACCGACCACGTCGTCCAGCTGCGCCGACGACAACCGCGCCCCAGTCGCCCGAGCCCGCTCCCACCGCGCAGCACACACGGCGTACTCCAGTTGCTGAGGTGTCGCCGTCAACTTCCGCACCGCGGTCGCCACCGGCCCGGATCCTTCGATCAGCTCCCGCATCGCCGGCGCCACCGCCCGGATCACCGGAACCATCCGCTCCGACCCCACCGCCGCAGAAATCTCCCGCACGTCCCCCAACGTCAGCCCCGAGTCCCACCCCTCCAGAAAGCCCCAGCTGGCCCCCTCGGCGTCACCCGCCGCCCGAGCCACTTCAGCCCACCGTGCAACCGCCTCGTCGACGTCGTCGCCGCCGTCCCGGGCGGGTGTGGCGACGCGCTCGATCTCCTCCTCGGTGGGTGTGGCGCCGCGCGGCGCGTTGTCGTCTCGGGTGGGAGTGGCGCCGGTTTGCTCAGGCTCGTCCCCGGCTGTGGCGAGGGCTTTGCGCCAGGGGGCGAGTTCGGGATTGCTTCTCAAGCCCTGCAGGCTTTTGGTGAGGCTACCTGGGTCGCTCGTGCCCCACACGCGTTCGGATTCGATTCCGTACTGCGTGGTTGCGGCACTCGCCTCGTGCGCCGCGACCAGATTCGTGAGTAGCTCTGTTACCGACGGCTGAACGGCTCGCCCGGATGAATCATGCCGGGAGCGGACCAGCTTTTTCACCTTCCGCCAGTCGCCGCTGAGGAAGGAGAACACGCCGCCTTCCTTGCCCTGAGCAACTGTTAACGCCGACCGTGCATCGGCCGGTGACAAGGGTTCCTGCCATCCTGCGGCTGCAGCCCACGCATTCCGCTCGGCGTTGGTCAACTCCTGCTGCCGTTCGACAGCCTCCCGCAACTTCACCCCGGCAGCCGACCTCGGCTCGATCGCGTTCCCGAGCCCGCGCTCGACCAACGGCAACAGAGTCGCGACCAGGCCGGCGACGCCACGCACCCAGTTCAACGAGTGGTGGTCGACCTCCTCTTCAACTCCAACTGCCCGAAGCGCCGCCGAGACGGCATCCCACCGCCGCTCGACCTCACCCGCCCGAACCGGAATCTCGACATCAGGAGCCTCGGACATCCAAACCTCAGGAGCGAGCAACCCTAGTGGATGCCGAGCCACCACCCCACCACTCGAAGGATCAGCCGTCGCCAACGCCTGACCAAGACGCTCGACAACCGCCCGACCAGCCCACCAGTCCCCAACCGAAGGAACCAGCTGCCGCTCCACCACCGACAGCCCTTCACCCCACCGCGAATCCCGCAACTCCGCCAATCGCCCAACAACCACGCGCAAGGTGGGCGCACCAGCGTCCGGTTGCGTCTCGTCCAGGAGGGCTTCGAAGGCGGCGACCGTGGCTAGTAGTTGGTCTACGCGGGTGATTAGAGCGTTGCGGCGTGCGGATAGGGGTTCTGTGTTGTCTGAGGTGGGGAGCCAGGTCTCGTAGGTGTCGCGGAGGCCGTGGATGAAGGACTTCTTGTCGGCTTGGGAATCGTGGATCAGGGTGCAGAGGCCGTCCAGGTGGCGGCTCGCCAGCCGGGCATGCACGACGTCGAGGGCAGCCCGCTTCTGGCAGACGAACAGCACCCGCTGCCCGCGCGCGACGAAGTCGGCGATCATGTTCGTGATTGTCTGCGACTTCCCTGTCCCCGGCGGCCCTTGGATCACGAAGCTCTCGCCACGCTGCGCCCGCGCGACCGCCGCCACCTGCGAACCGTCGGCAGGCACCACCAGATGCCGAGACGCCACAGGCAACTCCGGCGGCTCAGTACTCAGCGGCCGCGGCCGATCAGAGAACAGCTGCTCGAATGACGGGCAAGATCGCTCCGTCTCCAGCAGTTCGTCGTAGTCGCGAACCAGTCCGAGTGTGCGGTAGTTGAAGTTCGCCAGCGCGACAGCGCAGAGATCGACGTCCCACGAGTACGGCCCGCCATCGGTCTCGATCGAGTATGTATCCGTCTCGAGCACCTCCGGCCGCCGCGGCGCAGGCTCGGCACCGAGCGCGATGCTCAACGGCAACTCCTGCACCGCCAGCTGGTTCCGGAAGATCTGCACACCGAGCGGCTCGTAATCGGACCGCCGGTACGAGTACGCGTAGTGCCGCCCACCGAACTCGTTCGCCGTATTGCCGTGCTGCCGGCGACGGTAGTTCCGCAGCTTCACCATCGCCCGCTGCCGGACAAGATCGATCCGCGGCTTCTCGCGCAGATGAAGCTGCAGCCCCGGCTCGGACGCCTGGATCTCCTTGGTCAGCCGGTCGTGCAGTACGGCGATGGCGCCCGGCTCGGCCAGATCCACACTCTCTGGCAGATTGATCCCGTACAGCTGACGCAGGTGGTGCCGCAGAGTCGGGTTGACCTCCGCGATCGGGTCGGTGATCCGCAGCGTGTACGAGTCGCGTACGCCGCGCTTCTTCGTCAGCTCCACCTTCACCAGCACGAGCGGCGAGGCCAGCCTGGTCTCCGGATCGTTCTTGAGATCGTGCCAGCGCAGGAAGGCCGGCACGAGTCGCAGCTGATCCTGCCCGTACTCCGCGCGGTCGCGGCGCGCCGTCGAGATCAGCTTGTCCAACGCGGCCGCGGCGTACGGCGCCTCGTCGTACCGGATCCATTTCCCGAGCGACTGTGCCGAGCCGCTGACGAGTCGCGCGGCGAGATCGTTGTTCCAGCTGAAGAGTTGCTCGGGGCGGATCGTGCGGATGTCGAGCATCAGCGGGACCGAGACCTCGGTGAGGTTGACGGTCTGCGCGGTGTGCCGGAAGTTGACCAGGCGATTGCGGCGGGAGAGATCGAACAGGCGGTCGCGGAGGGCGCGCAGTACGGCCGCACGTCGGTCCGCGGCGCCGGTGGTGATCGCGATGACGTCGAAATCGAGCGGCTGGTCGCGATAGTTCTCGAGCTGGTCGATCAGCGAGCGCAGATCCTGGGCGCGATGATGCCGGTCCGGCTCGGCCATCTGCGCCGCGACGGACAGGATCACCGGGTGCAGGCCCGAGTCGAGCGAGTAGAAGTTGCCGCGGGCATCGATCAGCTCGGCGACGTCCTCGGCGTGATCGAAATCGAGACCGCAGCCGAGACCGATCAGCAGTTGGCCGAGGCTGAAGATGTCGGTCAGCTGGTCGTGATGCCCGACGACGTGCTCCCAACTCTGCCAGCCGGGCACCAGAACGGGCGCTGTTATTGCCTCCGGCACCGGATCGGTCACCTGACTGCGAAGCCGGCCGCCGTCCTCGCCAAGGTCCAGCTCGTGCTGCCGATGCGCGATCACGTCGACCGCGCCGCCCCGATGCCCCTCGCGAGCCTCGATCTCGCTCGTCGCGATGGTCGGACGCGACGCGTACTCCGGTGCGAAGCCGAGCCGGCTGTGGTCGTCGACAGTCAGCCGGTCGAGCCCCCGCAACGGGGCAACCAGGCCGCGCTCGTGCACATCGGCCGTCGCATGAAACAACGGCAACACCGCAGCAAGCAACGCGTCGCTCCCCAACCCATCGCGGGACACGGCCAAGGCAACAAGCTCCCGCGCGCCGCGAGCACGATCCTGCACGCCCTCCGGCGTAGCGGCTGTGGGGTTCTGGTCCGGGGGGATCATGGGAGCGCCTTTGCGGCGGCGGTCAGTTGGGCTCGGCGTTTGTCGGACCAGCCGAGTTCGTCGTCGGCGAGATCGTCGTACGGCGTGAGGCCTGCCTTCCGGGCGATCGCCATCGACGCGATCAACCCGGCGTCGCCGGTCTCCGGGTCGGCCGTCGCCAGGTCGAGCAGCAGATAGCACAGGTACTGCTTGGTCGCCGGGGTCAACGACCTCGGCCGCGGCATCGGCGCCCCGTCGACCGGCCGCACCGCGAGCGGCTCGTCGAATCTGGCCACCGCCCCACCCGGTACGCCGAGAGGCCCGGGTGGATCCGCGAACCCGGCCGCGAACGTCGCCACCGTGTCCGTCCGCAGCCCTTCGGTCTGAGCGATCTGAGCCGCGAAGTCCATGCTCAACTCCCGCAACAGCGCGGCATCGAGCACGTCGACCGCATCCACATCGAGCGGGCCGGTCAGCAGGATCTCGACGTCCTCTCCGGCCAGCCAGTTCTTCAGCGCCCACGCTCGGGCGACACCTTCGGGGTGACTCGTCCCGCGGCTCCCGGTGCTCAGATCGAGCTCGTCGGCCTGCCGCAGATACGCCTCGGGGTCGACGCTCGCCAGGCCGGTCTGGGTCTTGAGGAGCGCGCGCACCGTCGTACGGAGGTCTCCGCAGGCGGCCAGCGCGCCGCGGTCGGCGAACAACTCCGACGCCATCACCCAACGCCGTCGGGTCTCCAGGTACTGCGCCGGCGTACGAGCATCCCCGGCAGCTGCGTCGAGCAGCCGGTCGACGGCTAGGTAGGCGCCGTCGTCGAGGGTCCAGAGGAGTCGGTGCGCGAGCTCGTGACCACAGATCGCGGCCAGCTCGCCGTCGTCGAGGCGTTCGAGCAGCGGCCCTTCGAAGAGAATGACTGCTTTGCCGAGCTGATGCACCAACATCGCGTTGGGCGGTGCGGAACCGTTGCCTTGGTAGTACTCGATCGGTACGTCGATTCCCAACGCCGTTGCCGCCCGCCGCCCAGCCGCGTGCAAGCCCGGATGCCCGACCTCATCGAGTCTGTAGGTGTGCCGGAGCAATGCGTCGTCCAACCCAGGTTGGTCACCCGCGCCCGGCAACAACGCTTCCCAGGCACGCTGATCCACCCGGCGAACATGCCCCAGCACGCTCCGGTGATAGCTCAACGGCTCCACAGACTCAACCACAGCGCCACCCTAACCAGGCCCACGGACAAGAAGTTCCAAACGCTCGCCCGGGGGCCCGCCGTCTAGGCGGGGAAGTGTTTCCAGTGGCCGTCCGTGATGATCTCGACGGTGCCGTCGGTGACCTTGATCGCGGTCTCGTCGTCGATGGCGTACGACGGGTTGGTGAGCGTGGCCGCCCATTTCTCCGCGTTGGCGAGGTCGTTGTCCGGCATCATCTCGTGGTCGAGATGCGGGAAGATCGAGAAGTCGACCAGCCCGAGCGCGCTGTCATCGCCGGCAGGTGACTTCCAGCCGACGAAGTCCGTTCCGATGCGTGGCGTCATCACCATGCTCCCGGCGCTCAACCCGACGTACACGGTCTCAGTCAGCGACGGGATGAGATCCGCGAACCCGGACTCCCGCATCCAATGGCAGAGATACAGCGCGTCGCCGCCCGACACCAGCAGGACATCCGCCTCGCGGACCTGCGGGATCCAGCGTTCCTCATCGATGCTCGGCAGCGCGGTGAGCTCCAGCACGCCCACTGACTTCCACCCCAACTCGACCATCGGGCAGCCAGGCTCCTGCCCGCTGATGAATCGCCAGGCGCGCTCTCCCGGACCGAGACTCGGATGCCCGTACATGCCGGTGGGAATACAGAGCGCGTTGGCCTCGGAGATCGGTTTGCCCAGCATCTCAACCAGTGAGCTGTGGATACTCGCATTCCTGATCCCAGCGGACGTCAAAAGTAACCGCATACTGCCTCCAGTTGTCATGAGCGGAAACCCGTCTCACCACTGCCACGAACAGCCAACCCCGAATCCGACAAGCTACCCGCCAGAACGTCACACGAGGCGGCCGCGGAGGTAGATCGCCAGGGGAGTGCGGAGGGTGGTGATGTCGGCCAGGGGGTTGCCGGGGACGAGGAGGAAGTTGGCGGTGTAGGTGGGGAGGATGCGGCCGTGGGTTTCGCCCAGGCCGCAGGTTGCTGCGGCGAGGGATGTGGCTGAGGCGAGGGCGGCGGGGGTTGGTATGCCGCCGTTGACCATGGCGATGACGGATTCGGGGAGGAGGCCGTGGGGTTTGCCGGGGCTGATGCCGCCGTCGGAGCCTGAGACGAGGCGTACGCCGGCGTGATGGAGCTTCGCGGCGAGGCGGTTGCGGCTCTCGAGATCGGTACCGGTCCGGCGGAGCATTTCCTGTACTGCGGGTGGTGGGACCGCGCCCGGTTTGATGCCGAGGGTCGGGCAGACCGTCGTACGGGATGAGACGAGTTCGCCGACCACCCTCTCGGCGACGTCGATGCTGTCCCCGGTCAGGAACGAGCAGTGCTCGATGCCGTCGACACCTGCTGCGAGAGCGTTCTTGATGGACTGCAGGGAGTGTGCGTGCGCGACGACCGGCAGCCCGACCGCCCGAGCCTCGCTGACGACTGCCGTCAGTTCTTCGGCGCTGAACTGCACCGCCGCCGGATCCGTGCCAGGGGTGTTCACTCCGCCGCTCGCCATGATCTTCACCAGATCGGCGCCGCGGTGGGCCCGCTCGTCCACCGCCCGCCGCAACTCGTCGAGCCCGGACACCGCGCCACCCATGTTCCAGCAGTGCCCCAGCGGAGTCGTGATCGGCGGCCCACTCGCCACGACCGTCGGGTACACGTCAGCCCGATCCTGCCAATCGACCACAGCCCACGACCGATCCCCAAGGTCCCGCACAGCCGTCACTCCGGCAGCGAGTTGAGCCGCGAGCGAGTTCTCGATCACCGCCACCATCTCGCCATCGCTGCACTCAGGAATCCGATCCAGCGCCCCAGGCCCGCCGTCACAACACAGATGAACATGTACGTCGATCAGCCCAGGAAGCAACGTCGCCCCCGGATATCTGACGACTTCGCACGCCACCTCCGCCCCACCCGGCAGCACCTCGACAACCCGCTCACCCTCAACCACCACAACAGCCCCGCCGCCGGAGTACGCAACCCCGTCGAACACCCCGCTGACCTCGACCCCGAACACACGCCGAGCGTAGCTCTCCGAAGCGGCGGGAGTGAGTAGTGTCGCGAGGGAGCGAGTGGGGCACCAGGCTTGCTGAGGTAACTCCGACACGGGGCTCTGGACGGTCCGGACCGGTTGAGAAGGGAAGCGGACGTGAAGCTCTACTCCGATGTTGGGGCGCAGCGGTTTGGGCAGGTGTTCGGGGACTTGATGCTGGTGGCCTGGATCGCGTTCTGTACTGCGTTGGGGCTGACGGTTTTCAAGATCACCAATGCGTTGGGGTATCCGGGGCGGAAGGCTGCTGAGGCCGGCGACGGGCTGTCGGGGGAGCTGCACAACCTGTCCGGGCCGGTGGGCAAGGTGCCGCTGGTGGGGGATCAGTTGCGGGCGCCGGTCGACGGGGCTGCGAGCGCGGCGGCGCGGCTGGCCGAGGCGGGGCGGGACCAGGCGCACGCGGTGGAGCAGCTGGCGTACCTGCTGGCCGGCGTGACGATCGGTTTGCCGGTGTTCTTCGCGTTGCTGATCTGGTTGCCGCGGCGGATCCGGTTCTCGCGACGGGCGACCGCGGCGCGGAAGTTCATCGACAACGCGGCCGATCTGGAGCTGTTCGCACTCCGGGCGATGGCGAACCAGCCGATGCACAAACTCGCGAAGATCTCCGACGACCCGGTCACCGCCTGGCGCGAGGGCAACTCCACGATCATCGCCCAGCTCGCCGACCTCGAACTGCGCGCCACCGGCCTCCGCGCACCCGAACCCGCCCTGGAGACCTGAACCACCGCCGGGGCCGCGTACGCCGTACGGGCTGTGCCTCTGCGTCTACGCTCGTCCCATGGCGCGGGTGCTGCTGGTGGAGGACGACGATGCGATCCGGACCTCGTTGGGGAAGTCCCTGACGGCGGCCGGGCATGTCGTCACGGCGCTGGCGGCCGGCGCCGACGGGGTCGCCTCGGTCGCCCGCGACCGCCCGGACGTGATGCTGCTCGATCTCGGTCTGCCCGATCTCGACGGGCGCGACGTGCTCGCCATGGTCCGCGCCGTCAGCGACGTACCGGTCATCGTGGCGACCGCTCGCGACGACGACGCCAGCATGGTGCGGCTGCTCGACGCGGGCGCGGACGACTATGTGATCAAGCCGTTCAGCTCGGCCCAGATCGACGCGCGTATTCGTGCCGTACTGCGACGCGGCGCCGCCGATCAGCAGGAGGCTGCCGCGCTGACCCTGGGCGGGTTGTCGATCGACCCGCGCAGCCGCGAGGTCACCGTCGACGGGAAGCCGGTCGACCTGACCCGCAAGGAATTCGACCTTCTCGTCGCGTTGGCAAGACGCCCCGGTGCGGTTGTCACCAAGCGCGAACTACTCGCCGAGGTCTGGGGACTCCCGTGGGGAGGCGGCGATCGGACCGTCGACGTCCACCTGTCCTGGTTGCGCCGCAAGCTCGGTGAGACCGCAGCCGCGCCGCGCTTCCTGCACAGCGTCCGCGGCGTCGGCGTGAAGCTCGCGGAGGCCTGACGATGCGCCGCCGGATCATGTTCCTCTCGGTCGGGATGACCACGCTGGTGGTGCTCGCGTTCGCGATCCCGCTGACCTTGCTGATGCGCAGCGCCGCCTCCGACGAGTCGCTGAAGAACGCCCGGTACCGCGCGGAGGCGGTCGCGTACTACGTGGGCGAGAAGAACCACACGCCGGACGACATCAAGACCTACCTGGAAAGCATCGCCAGCCAGGGACCCGGCCGGATCTCGGTCCGGCTGCCCGACGGTTCGACGCTGGGCGAGCAGCCACCGGGCGGCGTACCGACTCCTCAACAGGTCGGGGGCGGGCCGGACGACGGCGACGGTGACGACAAGAAGGGCCCGAAGGTCTCGGACGCGTCCTTCCGCAAGGCCGGTGGCGGGATGGCGACCGACGTCTCCGTCAACACCATGCACGGACCCGCGTCGGTCTGCCTGTTCCTGACCGCCGACGAGTTGTACGACGGCTTGGTCCCGCAGCTCCTGATCCTGCTCGCGGCCAGTCTCGGCGTCCTGATCCTCAGCATCGTCGGCGCCGAAATCGTCTCCCGCCGCCTCGCCCGGCCACTGGAAGAAACAGCCCGTACTGCGGAACGCCTCGCCAAGGGCGACGTCGACGCCCGGGCACCCACCACCGGGCCGGCCGAAGTCGCCCAGGTCGGTGCCGCCCTCAACGGCCTGGCCGACCGCATCGACGAGGTGATCGCGGTCGAACGCGAAGCCGTCGCTGACCTGTCGCACCGGCTCCGGACGCCGTTGACCGCGCTCCGCCTCCAGGTCGAGGCGCTCCCGGATCGCGAGCGCGCCGAGGAGCTGAACGTTCAGGTCAACAGTCTTGAACGCACCCTCACCGCCGTGATCTCCGCGGCCCGGAGGCCCCAACGTGAAGGCCGCGTCCCGCATTGCGATGCCGTGGCGGTCACCCGGGAACGGGCGGCCTTCTGGGAACCGCTGTTCGAGGACCAGGGCCGGGAGCTCACTCTCGACCTCCCATCGCCGCCGGCCGACGTTCGATCATCGGCTGAGGACCTCGGCGCGGCTCTGGACGCCCTCGTCGAGAACGTGGTTGCGCACACCCCCGACGGAACGCCGGCCCGGATCATCCTGACCAGGCAGCAGGTCGGCGGCAATCCCGGCGTACTGATCGTCGTCGCGGACGAAGGTCCCGGCATCCCTCTCGGAGCGGGCGAACGAGGCCGCTCCGACCGAGGGTCGACCGGCCTCGGTCTGGACATCGCCCGCCGCTGCGCCGAAGCGGCCGGCGGCAAGCTCACCATCCACCCCAACCTCCCGGCCGGCTCCTCGGTCCACCTCACGCTCGTCAGCCCCTGAGCACTAGCAGGTGCGGGAGAGGGTCAGGGCTGCCTGCTGGTCGTCGCGGGTGATCGGGAGCTTGTACTTCGCGGCGACGTGCAGGTAGCGGGCTACATACGTGCAGCGAAAGGACTTGTTGAGCGGTAGCCATTCGCCTGGGCCCTGGTCGGACTTGCTGGCGTTCGTGGAGCCGTCGACGGCGAGCAGGTTGTCGGTGATGTCGTTCGCGAAATCGACTCGGCGTTGCTTGGGCCAGGTCGAGGCGCCGAGATCCCAGGCGCGGGACAGCGGGTAGATGTGGTCGATCTGGACCTTGCTGGCCGCTGCCTTACTGAAGCTGATCACCCGGCCGGTGTAGGGATCCAGCAACTTGCCGGACATCACCACGCATTGCCGCGTGCCCGGCTTGTAGGTCACGTCGGTCAACTGCAGGGCGAGGACGTTGTTCCGGGTGTCGCAACCATCGTGACCTCCCGCGCCGGCGTGATCGTCGGACCAGGCCTGACCGAAGGAGCAGGAGCCTTTCTTGCCGCACTCGCGCTCGTAGCCCTTCACCTTCGGCCGGCTCGCGACGACTTTGAGGGTGGCGAGTTCGGCCCGGATCGAGCTGGCCGAAGCACCGGCGGGCTCGGCCGGTTGCGGTTCGAGGGCGGTGCAGCCAGTGAGGAGAACGAGGGAGACGAGCAGGGCGAAAGGACGGAGGGCAGACGTCATCGGCGGGTGCAGCACTCACTTCGGGGAAGAGGAGGAGACGACTGGTCAGCGTCGTCCGCTGGCGAGTTCTATCACCACGGCGGTCGCCCGATCGAGCAACTCGCCCTGCGCGTCGGTGCCGACTCCGAGCGCCGCGGTCGTCTGGATCGCCACCCCGTCCAGGATGGCGGTGACGAGCCGGATCTGGTCTACGTCATGAAGCCGCAGTACTGGAACACCGCGGATCTGTCGGCCGACCTTGCTCCCTACGCGCTCATCGGGGCGGAGTGAATCCTCCTGAGACCGTGCTGGAGCCGCCTTTGCTCTGGGCGTGGACCTCGTAGCCGTCACCCTTGGCCTTACGGACGCCAGTGGCGTGGTTGTACTGCGCGGCGAACACGTGCTGTCCGACCGGCACAGTGCGACCTGGGTTGAGGACCCAGCGGTAGAGCAGTGCACCGCCGGACTGCTGGACAGTGACGGTGAAGAACTCGCTCGGCAGGGTCCGCCAGTTGCCGGTCATCTGTACGCCGCCGGTCTGGGCAATGCGCAGTTCCACGGTGAGCGAGGTGAGCGGCTGGTTCGTCTTGAGAGTCAGCTTGCTCTCGGCCCAGAAGGCGTTGCTGTCTGCGTCTATCGAGCCCTGGGACCACAGCGGCCCGTTCTGGAACCGGCTGGTGGCAGGCGGAGTCGGGCGCGAGCTGCGCGGGGAGGTGGGTGGGTTGGTGGCCGGGGTAGTGCTGGTGGCGCGGGCCGATGGCGTCGGAGTGGAGGTGGCGGTCGGGGGCGGGAGTGCGCGAGTGGGCGCGGGGGCCGGCAGCAACGGAACTCCGCCGATGGCGGCAACAGCGAGACCACCGGTTGCCAGAGTGGCGGTGGCGACGAGGCCGACGATCGCCGCCTTCGGCCATGACCTCGCGATCGAAGGCCTGCGGTGCCGGACGGTGGGGTCGGCCGCGCCGCGCTCGACGCGCGCCAGGATCCTTGCGCGGTTGGGCTCGTGGGCCTCGGCGGCCTCGCGTAGCCGTCGGCTGAGCTCTTCGTTCACAGGTTCCTCCTTCCCGCCGCTAGTTCGCCGGCTGTTGTTGCGCCGAGCAACCGTTCCAGCTCGGCCATCCCCTTCGAGGTCTGGCTTTTCACCGTACCGACCGAGATGCCCAGCGCGGCGGCGGTGTCCTTCTCCGACAGGTCGAAGGCGTGCCGCAGGACCACACACGCCCGCTTACGGAACGGCAACCGGGTGAGTGCGGCCCGGACGTCCAGCACGACCGCGGTGTCCGGCCCGTCCACTACTTCCGTACTCCGTGACCAGAACAGCGCAACCCGCCGTCGCTCCCGGACCGTACTCCGGATCCGTTCCCGCGCCAGGTTGGCCACGACGCCGCGGGCGTAGGCGACCGGGTGGTGCGCCGCCCGCAACCGGTCCCAGCGTTGCCACAGGGCGACCAGCGCATCGGCGGCGAGGTCGTCGGCCGCGTCCTTCTCGCCGGTCAGCAGGTGGGCGAGGCGAGCGAGTTCAGCGTGGTGGCGTTCGAAGAAGTCGTGGAACTCCGCCGGCGCGTCGTCGAGGAGCATCTCCCGCGGTTGCCCTCTCCCTGCGATGTGCGCGTTAACAATCGGCCCGAGCGTAACAGCGCTCAATGCCGGGCGAACTGGACCCGGGTCGGCTGTGCGACCTCGGGTCTGAGCGCGATCCCGCGGATGGTCAGCCGCTCACCATAGATGTCGGTGATCCTGATCGCTTTGCCGCAGCCGCTGCCGTCGGGGGAGAGGAAGTAGTTGTAGCCGGTGCGCTGCAGCTTTCGCCAGCCCTTGGCGGTCTCGACCTCGAGCGTGGCCAACGGGTTGCGGTGACCGATCGCCTGGATGCCGCACCAGTACTGGCTGGATCCATCCTTGTAGCGGATGGAGATCGTGCCGGCTGCGGCAGGGCTCAGCAGCTTCCAGGTGATCGGGAGCCGGCCGACGGAGAGCTTGGCGAGCTTGGCGAAGGCCTGTTGGCTGAGGTCGAGTTGCCCGGGCGCGCAGGGCAACGGGCAGTCGTTGACGATCCGTACCGTGATGGAGGCCCCGTTGGCGGCGCGGACCTGTACGTACGCCCCACAGGCCTTGGCCGACTCGTAGTCGGTGTGGTTCATCGCCGCGATCATCAGGTCGCCGCCGGACGGGCCGAAGAGGCAGGCGCCATTACCGTCACCTGCCTCGTAGGCGGTCGCGACACCGTCGTACCGAACGCCAGGCTTGATCCGCCCGGCCAAGGATCCTGCTGCCCCAGCCGACTCCCTGCTTGGTGTGCTCTGCGTGCGCGGTGTGCTGGAAGTCACGGGCGCGGTGCGCTTGGCCGCGGGCGGCTTGGCGGCGGCCGAAGGTGTCGGCGTACGGCGTGATGGCGAGGGGCTCGTGACCGGCGGCTGTGTCGGCGCGGTGGTGGCGTCGGCCGTCGCGTCCGGAGAGCCGGATTCGAGCGGGACGCCGCCCTTGGCAGCCGCGACGGACCCGCCGGCGGTACGCCGGGGCTCGGCGTCGGCCTTGGTGAGGAAGACGGCGACCAGGCAGACCGCTACGCCGACGGCCAGCAGAGCCACCGGAATACCGACGTACTGCCACTGCGTTTTCGGCCCCTGCTCCGCGCCGTGTTTCGTTGTCCTCATACCCATCCGTCCGGTTGATCGAGTCGACGTCCACACCCCAGTTGCCACCCAAGGCAAAAAGGTTGCCGCCGACTCGGCCAACCGGTTCGGATCAGTAGACGGTCACGCCGTACACGCTCGCAGTGGCCAGCCATCCGTTCCGGATCCCGCTCGGCTGGCCCGACGTCACCGGCTACTGAGGCAGATCAGGCCTGGATCTGATAGCCGAACTGGACCGACAGACCGGCTGCGGCTGCGGCTTCGCTGACGCGGACCTGCAGCCGCACCGGCGCGGCCGTCCCGTCGACACTGATGGGCGCGGCCAGCTTGGTCGCTTGTGCCGTGGTGGAGACGGCGATGGCCGTACCCCCGATCGGATTGCCGTTCGTCTCGAGTCGGACCTTGCAGGATCCGGCGCCGACCGATCGTGCGATCCGGGTGACCAGGATGGGGCGACCGTCGACGTACAAGAGGTCGCTGAAGTCGTACGCGCCGTCGGTCACCGCATCCGGGAGACGCAGCGTGAGCCATCCGTCGGTCTGCTCGACGCCCTTGTTGTTGGTGAAGCGGGCCGGGAGGTAGGTCAGGTACGGACCGGTGATGTTGCCGGTGAGTTCGTTGTTAGCGGCAAGTACGTCGCCACTCCGGTTGACGATCCCGTACTCCTGCCGGTTGGTGCCTTCGGAGAGTCCACCGATCGCGTTCCCGGTGATCACCAGCCGACTGGCCGTCGGCCGGATGTTGATACCCGACCCGTTGCGGAACACGAGACCGCCAGACGTCCACGGATGTGCGAGCGACGCCCCCACCAGGTCGAACGACGTCGCATTCACCACCGCGATCGGCCAGGCCGCGTTGAGCTCGACGGCTCCTCCGACGGCCTGCAGCGTCACGCGATCGTCGGTCTCCCACGTGTGCGGGGCGGCGGTGGTGATCCGGACGCCGGCCGCCGAGGACGCAACCGCGGTGATCGGCTGCGAGAACGACGGATGCGCCAGCCGGCCGTTGTTGCCGATCAGGCAGCCGGTGACCGTGATCCGGGTCGAACCGATGTCGATCCCGTGCCGGCCGCAGCCGCGGATGACCGAGTTCGCGAACGTCGCCGTACCGATGAATCCGGAGCTCACCCGGATCGCGTCCGACTCGTTGTCGGCCGAGATGTAGGTGTTGATGAACTGAGCCTGCGCACCCGCTTCGAGCAGCACCGGTACGCCGTGACCGTTCTCGAACCCACCGCCTTCGAAGTACAGGAACTTCGGGCCGGCCGCTCCGGTGGTGTTGCGCATCCAGATCCCGTGGTGACCGAACAGGATCGCGGTCGCGATGAACTTGATGGAGCCGCCCTGACCGTCGATCACCACATTGTCGACCGTGGGGTTTGCCGTACCGGCGGCGACCGCGCACTGGACGAACTCGACGGGATCGGCGCGGGACACGTCGTTCTGGCCGTTGAGCAGGATCACTTGCTGGCCGGTGAATCCGTTCCAGACGCAGTTGCGGAAGCGGACCGTGTTGGCGCTGCGCAGGATGACGCCGTTGTAGCCGTCCATGAACCGGCAGTCGGAGAACGACAGCAGATAGTTGCCGATAGCCCCTTCCATCTGGGTCCGGATCATCGCGCCGCCGGTCAGGCTCTCGCCGTGCATCTGCAGGTCGCGGAAGCCACCGCCGTGCACTCCGGAGAGGACAAAGCCGTCGAGTGTCCCGGTCGCGAGCAGGATCTGGGTACCGGACCCGAACTCGTCGCTCGCACCGGCGCCCTTGAAGATCACCGGGACGCGCGTGACGGTGATCGTCTGCTCGAGACGTACGACGCCTGGGCCGATGGTGATCGTGCCGCCGTGGGTGAGCGCGTTCACCGCGCGCTGGAGGGCGGGTGAGTCGTCCACGGTGCCGGCCCCGGTGACGCCGTACCAGGAGAGGTCGATCTCGTTCGCGTACGGGCGTTTCCACCGGCCGGTCGTCGTACCGGCGACGGCGAAGACCAGGCCGCCGTCGTCGGGCTCGGTGGCGTCGGCGTCCCAGTAGACGACGCCGGCGCCCAGGCCTGGGGTGTCGGCGAAGTAGCCGAGGAGTAGGAGTTGCTCACCGTCGGTGGTACCTGGAGTGGCTCGGAGGGCCGCAACACTTGAGGTCGAGCTACTGGCGAGGTGCTTCGTGGGGGTGGCCTGGGCTGGTTGGACGGCGACGGCGGTGGCGAGACCGGCGACACCGAAGACGGACAGGGCTCGACGGCTGAGTTGCGGGGATTCCTCGGAAGGCATTTGGCGGACCTTTCTCTCGGAGGAGGTCAGCCCTTCACAGCGCCGAGCACGATGCCCTTGGCGAAGTGCCGTTGCAGGAAGGGATAGACCAGGCAGATCGGGACGAGCGAAACGACCAGGATCGCCATCTGCAGCGACTGCTGCGGCGGCATCACCTCGCCGGGGAGATCGCCGCCGACGGAGGTGTTGTCGACGACATACGTACGCAGGACCAGCTGGAGCGGCCACTTCTGCGGGGAATTGATGTAGAGGATCGCGTTGAAGTACGCGTTCCAGTAGCCGACCGCGCTGAACAGGCCGACGACGGCGACAACCGCCTTCGACAACGGCAGCATCACCCGGGTGAGGATCTGCAGCTCGTTCGCGCCGTCGATCCGCGCGGCGTCGATGATCTCGGCCGGTACGTCGAGGAAGAAGGCGCGGACGATGATGATCTGGAACGCACTGGTCAGACCGGGCAGGATCAGCGCCCAGTAGGAGTCGATCAGGCCGAGCTCCTTGATCAGCAGGTAGTTCGGGATGATGCCGGCGCTGAACAGCATCGTGAACAACACCAGGAAGAGCAACGGACGCTGACCCCACGAACCAGGCCTGGACAGCGAGTACGCGATCGAGACCACAACGACGATCGAGAGTCCGGACCCGACGACGGTGAGCAGGACGGAAACGATGGTCGCCCGCGTGACGACGCCGCCGCGGAAGATCGCTTCGTACGCCGCGAACGACGGATCGTGCGGAAACAGGACGTACCCGCCGGAACTGGTGATCTGCTGCTGGCCGGCCAGTGAGGTCGAGATGACGGCGAGGAAGGGCACGAGCACGAGCGCGCACGCGAAGATCAGGACGACGCCCTTCGCGCCACGCATCGGGTTGCTGGGCGGCGCCGTACCGCTGATCAGAGCTACCACTTCGCGTACACCCCTCTCTCGCCGAACAGATGGGCGACCTTGTTGGCGCTCAGCACGAGGATCGTGCCGATCAGGCCCTTCACCAGGCCGACCGCGGCGGCCACACCCCACGCGCCTCCGACGATGCCGTGGTTGTAGACGTACGTATCGAGCACCTCCGAGGCATCGAGGCCGACCGGGCCTTGTTGCAGGAAGATCTGCTCGAACCCGACCGACAGGACATCGCCGAGCCGGAGGATGAGCAGCAGGACGATCACTGGGCGGATCGCCGGCAGGGTGACGTGCCAGAGCTGCCGCGAGCGTCCGCCGCCGTCGACGGCGACCGATTCGTAGAGCTGTGTGTCGACGCGGGACATCGCGGCCAGGAAAATGATCGTGCTCCAGCCGGCGTCCTTCCAGATCACCTGCGAGGTGATCAACGGGATGAACAGGTCAGGGTTGCCGATGATCTGCAGCAGCGGCAGGTCGTGCGCACGGGCCCACGTGTTGTAGAGGCCCGCGTTGCCGAGCATGTGCTGGAAGATCGCGACGACGATCACCCAGGACATGAAGTGCGGCAGGTAGAGGATCGACTGGGCAACCCGCTTGAGGCGTTCGCTCAGCAGCGAGTTGAGCAGGAGGGCGAGCGCGATCGGCACCGGGAAGACCAGAACGAGCTGCACGGACGAGATGACCAGTGTGTTGACGAGTGCGTTGACGAAATCCGGATCGCCGTCGATCACCACCCGGAAATTGTCCAGGCCGGCCCACGGCGCTTCCGCGATGCCGAGATACGGCTGGTAGTCCTTGAACGCGATCACGTTCCCCAGCAGCGGGATGTAGTGGAACAGGACCAGCAGCAGGATCCCGGGCAGTCCGATCAGCAGAAGAAACCGATCGCGCCGGAACCTCTCCCAGCCGGACAGCATGTTTTTCTTGGGATGCTTCCTGAATTTGCTGGTGTCGTAGACCTGCGCGCCCGCCTGGTTGTAGGTGGGCGACCTGTCGACTCTGGATCGTTCACGGGTGCTCACTGGTTCGCGTACTCTTCGCGAATCTTGTCGCCGCCGCGCTTCTTCCAGGTGGCGACGGCGTCGTCCCACGAGCTCAGCGGCTTGCGGCCGGAGATGATGTCGAGCTCGGCGGCGTTGATCAGCTTGTCCAGCCCGTCGGACTTGCTGATCGAGGTCGCGGAGTAGAGCGCGGCACCGGGATTCGCGAGCAGGTTCGGGACGATCTTCTCCTGGTACGCGCGTTGCACCCGGACACGCTGTTCGTTCGACGGGCCCAAGACGTGCGGCGCGTCGGCGACGTACTCGAGCGGGAGGCTGACCTGGGTCTTGCCGACAGACGTCCGTTCGGGCTTGTCGTCCTTCCAGGTGTAGTGGACGCCCTCGACCCCGAACCGGCGGAACATGTACTCGCTGGTCCCGAGCGGCGCGGCCAGCCAGTCACAGATCCGTAGCAGCTGCTTGACCCGGTCGTCGTCCGCCTTCTTGAACGCGGTCAGCGCGAAGATCGCGGCGCCCTCTCGCTGCACGGGCTTGCCACCGTCGAAGCCCGGCACGGGCATTGCGCCGACGTCGACGCCGTACGTGTCGGCCATCAGGTCCCAGGCGGCGTACCCGTCGGCGTTCAGCGCGATCGTGCCGTTGCCGAAGAGGTCGCGCAGGTTCAGCTTGCCGCCGAGCGAGTCGGGGTGGAAGACGCCGGCCTTGTAGAGCTCAGCCGTCCGGGCGACAGCCTCCTTGCGCTCGGGGACCTCCAGCTCGGAGACGAACCTGCCGCCGTCGAGCTTCCAGACATTCGGTACGCCGAGCATGTTGCCGATGAAGGTGGTCACACCCTTGCTCGCACCGAACGCCCAGTGGTTGCCCTTGGCATCGGTCAGGGCCTTCGCCAGCTCCACGAACTCTGCGTAGCCGGCCGGCTCCGGGTTCAGCGAGCGCGCCTTGATCAGGTCGGCGCGGCTGAACAGGATCGTGCCGATCACCGACCGCGCGATCGGGATCGCGTGGATCCCACCCTTGTACATCGCCTGGAACCACGACTCGGTCGGCAGGTTCGCCAGGAACTGATAGTCCTTGATCGCTGCCCCGGACAGGTGCGGGGTCAGATCGGCGCAGAGCCTGCTCAGCATCTCGCCGCGGTTGGGGAACTTCGACGCGATCATCATGATGTCCGGCAGGTCACCACCGGCGACGACCGTCGACAGCTTGCTGACGTAGTCCGCGGCCGGGGTCATCGTGATGTCGAGGTTGGCACCGACCCGATCGTTCAGCGCCTTCCAGTAGGCGTTGCTGCCGACGCCGGGAGGGGCCGGGTTGAACATGTTGGTGAGGATCTTGACGTCACCCGCACCGGCGCCGGGCTTGTCCTTGTACGCGTCGACCAGCTTCCGCGGGTACTTGAAGAAGCCGGGCATGACGCCCTTCGCCGTACCCGGAAGGTCGGGCTCGACCAGGCCGTACGGCACGTAGTCGGGCGGCGTCGCCTTCGCGGCGGCCTTCGCCGTCGAAGCCGGGTTGCCGGATCCACCGCAGCCCGCCAGCACGGTCCCGGAGGTTGCCGCGAGCAACGAGACGCCGCTCAGCGTGAGGAACTGCCGCCTGTTGGACTGCATGGCTTTCTCCTAGGGTCAGTGGAGCTCGGGCAGGCTGAGAACGCTGCCGTGCTCGGTCAGGGCGGCGGCGAGCGCCGGGTAGTCGTAGTCCTGGACGGCCTGGCCGGTCCGCAGCGACTGAGCCAGCAGCTCTCCCGCGGCCTCGCCGAGCATCCCGTAGTTCGGCTCCATCCGGGCGGACAGGTAGCCGACATGACTGGCCGAGAAACAGATCGGTACGACGAGGTTCGCGACCCCACCGCGGGCCGGGAAGAGGACCTCGGCGGGGAGCTGGTAGAGGTCGACCGGGCCGTTCTTCTCGGTTCCGGTCACGGTTCCCTCGCCGACGATCGTGTCGTCGCCTTCGGGGTAGTACTGGACGATGTGGCAGTCGATGCCGTAGTTCCAGCAGCAGACCGGCGTCGCCTTGGTGTTGCCGGGCTTGCGGAGATCGTGCTGGGTGAGCACGGTCTGACCGATCATCCGGCGCGCCTCCCGGATGTACAGCGCGTGCGGAAACCCCGGTCCATAAGGGCTGTCGGTGAACTCGTCCGGCGGGAGTCCGAACCGCCGGGTGTCCGCGCGGAACGTCTCCGGCAGGGAAGGATCGTTGACCAGCCAATAGAGCATTCCGCGGTGCCAGCGGACGTGCTCCGCGATCACCTCGTCGCGACGCTGCCACGTGCCGTCCGGGTAGTCCCAGGACGCACCCGGAAGGTCGAAGCCGACGTACAGCGCCTGGTTGGTCTGGTACTTGCCGTTCGGCAGCAGAGCGGTGTGGGTGACGATATCCGACAGACCCCGGATGCCACGCTGCTCGAGCAGCTGGCCGAGGTACGTGTAGAGCTTGGCGTCGTAGTCGTCCGGCTTCTCGAACGGCAGCCGGTCCGGGCCGGTGTCGAGGACACCACGGAAGTTGTACGCCTGGGTCTTGAGGTCGCCTTCACCGGCCTTCTCGGTCGGCACGGATCTGACCGGGTACAAGGTGTTCGGCCGGAAGGACCGCCGGCGGTAGGCCCGGCCGGGCAGGAATCCGCCGAGGGGTTCGTCGTACCGGCCGGCCGGCTCGCGACCGACGGCGTACGGGACTCCGGCGGCGGCGAGCAGGTCACCCTCGTACGACGCGTCCACGAAGGCTCGTGCTCGTCGCCAGCCGTGGCTGGTGCGGACGGCCCGGATCCGGTCGCCGCGGACCTCGACGTCGTCCTTGCCGTGGATGCGTTCGTTCGCCAGGACAACGGCTTTCGCGTCGTCGAGGAGCTGCTGGGCGATGCCTTCGGCAACCTTCGGCTCGAAACGGTACTGCGGTCCGTCCGGCCGCCCATCGGCGTCGTACGCCGCTGCGATGCCTCGGAAGAACCGGCTGTGGGTCAGACCGGCGAGCGCGGCCATCGTGTTGGGAGTGTCGCTCTTCACCAGGCCGCCGGCGACGATGCCGCCGACGTGACCGGTCGGCTCGAGCACGAGGCTGCGATAGCCCCTGAGCCGGAGTCTGGTGGCGGCCATGATCCCGGCGAGCGAGGCGCCGTAGATGATGATGTCGTAGTCGTGATCCATCAGCCGGCCTTCACGCGGCGTTCCGGTGCGGCATGCACCGGGGTCGGGTTGGATGCCTGTGACGGCCGGGTGCGGGCGATGTCGTCCGGCCACTTCACCGGCACGCCGAGAGTACCGGTCAGGGTGCGCTGCAGATCTTCGGTCTGCTGCGCTGCGTCGGCGACGGCGTGCGGCTCGGAGTTGGTGCTCAGGCACTGGGCCGCGAGCGCGCCGACGGCCTCGCCGATGCTCCACTCGACCGGATGGAGCCGATAGCAACCATTCGTCAGGTGGGTGGTGCCGATGTTCTTGTTCGCCGGCAGGAGGTTACGGACCCGTTGCGGGATCAGCGCACCGAGCGGGATCTGGAACGGGTACACCTCGAGGTTGACGTAGTTCACACCGGCCGTGCTCGGGTGCAGGTCGATGTTGTAGTGGCCGACGCCGACACCATCGGGGAAGAACTCGGCGCCTTGGCCTTCGGGGCGGTCCACGACGGCGACGTGCTGCTCCAGGATCGTCTTCCGCGCGCGGATCCGGCGGGATTCGCGGATGTACGGCGCCATGGCCAGGCCGTCCGCCGTACCCGTGAGGTCTGGGCGCAGCTTGAGGCCCGGGTATCCCTGGCCGCCTTCGTGGTTGGGCGCTTCGGTCTGCATCCAGTGCAGGTAGGAGAGGGACAGCTCACGACAGCGCTCGAGCGCACGCTCTTTGTCGGTGCCCGGCCCGATCAGCGGGGACTCCCAGTAGTCGACGTTCGGCCAGTTGACCAGGGAGATGTCGGTGTCGATCACGGACCGGTCGAACTGGCTGCGGGCGCGGATCCGGCGGAAGTGCCACAGGTCAGCGGCGTACGGGAGATCCAGGTCGACCTCGAAGATCCGGTTCTCCCGGCCCTCCATCGTGCGGATGTCGATCTTCCGCCACGACAGCTGCGGGTTCGGCCAGAACGGGTCGACGTGGGTCTTCCAGTGGGTGTAGGACGCCGGCCGGTCGACGGTGTGGTCCTCGCCGGGCCGGTACTCCAGCGGGAAGCACCAGGTGATCGCCTGCTGGTCCATCGGGTCCGCGGTCCCGGCGGCGAACTGCTCGCCGGTCTCGCTCTGCGCTTCGGCTCCGAGCACGTGCTCTACGCCGGCCAGCTCGAGCAGATCACCCAGCTCGGTTGCGTCAACGATAAGCTGGGCGGTCACGGTGACCAGGTTGCCGTTGTTGTCCAGCGTGACGGAGGTGACGTGGTCGCCGTCGGTCGTCGCTGCGATCGGGACGTGGTGGTAGAGGACGATGATCCGGCCTGCGGAGATGTACGGCGCGAGGAGTTCGTCGATGACCGCGACGCCGACGCGCGGCTCGTGGCAGAGGCGGCTGACGTTGCCGAGACCGGGGTTGAGCTTCGGCTCAGCTGCGGCGGCCGGAGTCAGCGGATAGTTGCGGCGGTAGTAGTCGCGGATCCGGGTCCGCAGCTCGCGGTAGCCGGACGAGATGTGCCGGCTCTCGATCCACGGGTGCTCGTCGGACGGCACCGCCTGCGAGGTCAGCTGGCCACCGAGCCAGCTCGTCTCCTCGGTCAGCACCACCTGGTGCCCCAGCTTGGCCGCGGTCAGGGCCGCCGCGACACCGCCCAGGCCGCCGCCCACCACCAGGAGGCTGGCGCTCAGCTCACGATCACTCACAGAACCGTCCTCATATCTGCTAATACTTCAGCATAATTGTCTTGGAGAATTGCGGATCAGCGTACGCTCGGACCGCCGGTCCGTGTCAATACCTCGTTGCAGAAGCATTTCGGCGCTATGAAGTATTTGCTGATTATCAGCAGCTCGAGTGATACAACGGTTCGCATGACGCCAGCTCTCGAAGGTCTCCACTACCACCGGCTGCCGCCCGTGTCCGAACCAATCGATCAGTTGGACGCCGACGTCGTGGTGTACGGCGCGACCTCCGGCGGGGTCATTGCCGCGGTCCGGGCCGCCCGGGCCGGTCTGAGTGTCGTTCTGCTCGCGTTCGACGACCGGGTCGGCGGCATGACCGCGTCCGGCCTGGGTGAGACCGATGTGGGCGATCCGGCGACTGTCGGCGGGTTGGCGCGCTCGTTCTATGCCGAGGTCGCGGCCGTGTACAAGGCGCCGAGTCCGCACTGGAAGGTCGAGGCGGGTGTGGCTGAGGAGATCTTCCTGCGCTGGTTGGTCGATGCGGGGGTCGTAATGCGCCGCCGACGCCACCTGTTGGAGGTGAGTCGGCAGGGTGGACGCATCACGGAGCTCCGCACCGACGACGGATCGACGTACCGCGGGAAGGTTTACGTCGACGCGTCGTACGAAGGGGATCTGCTGGCAGCGGCTGGGGTTTCGTACGTGGTCGGCCGTGAGGCGACCGACGTGTACGGCGAACCGCTGGCGGGGGTGCAGCGGAGCATCAACCACCAATTCGAGCGGCCGGTCGATCCGTACGTCGTACCGGGACAGCCGTCGAGTGGGCTGCTGCCGGGGATCTCCGCCGAGCCGCACGGGCCGATCGGGTCCGGCGATCGGCACGTGCAGGCGTACAACTTCCGCTTGCATGTGACCAACGGGCCGGGTCGGCTGCCGTTCCCGCGGCCGGAGGGGTACGACGCTTCCCGGTACGAGCTTTTGCGTCGGTACATCGACGCCGGCGTGTACGAGTTGTTCGGACGGACCACGCGGGTGCATGGGAACGTGTTCGACATGAACAACCACGGCGCCTTCTCCTCCGACCACATCGGAGCGAGCGATGAATGGCCGGAGGCCGATTACGTAGGCCGGGAAGCGCTGTTCCAGGACCATGTCCGTTACCAGGCCGGCCTTCTGCACTACCTCTCGACCTCGCTCGAGTTGCCGGCCGACGTTCGGGAGGCGACGGGTGCGTTCGGGTTGGCGCCGGGTGAGTTCGAGGCAACGTCGCAGTGGCCGCATCAGCTCTACATCCGGGAGGGTCGGCGGATGGTATCCGGGCATGTGATCACGCAACACGAGGCGACCGGGCGGACCGTCGTACCCGACCCGATCGCGGTCGCGTCGTACGTGATGGACTCGCACAACGCGAAGCGCGTGCTCGTGGACGGGCATCCGCGCAACGAGGGCAACGTGCAGGCACCGCTGGCCCAGCCGTTCGGAGTGTCGTATCGCGCGATCGTTCCGCGTACTGAAGAGTGCACGAATCTGCTCGTCGCGGCGACCGTTTCGGCGTCGCATGTGGCGTTCTCCTCGGTGCGGATGGAGCCTGTGTTCATGACCGTCGGTGAGGCGGCCGGATGCGCGGCGGCGTCCGCGGTCGCGGCGGGCGTCGCCGTACAGGAGGTTGCGTACGACGACCTCCGGCGCGAACTGACCGGAGCAGGTGGCATCGTTGGGTGGCCCAGAGGGGAGGCGGCATGAAGCGCTCGGCTTCACGGCAGGCGGACGTGGCGAAGGCGGCCGGGGTGTCGCAGTCGACCGTCTCGATGGTGATGAACGGGACCGCCGACCTGGGCCGGATCTCCGCGGGGACGCAGCGACGGGTGATGGATGCGGCGCGGCGACTGCAGTACGCGCCGACCGGGCCGCGCCGGGCGGTCCCGCGGACGAGCCCGCACCTGCTCGGCGTGCACACGTTCGAGCCGATCTTCCCTACGAGCTCGCGCGACTACTACTTCGAGTTCCTGCGCGGGATCGAGGAGCAGGCGGCGGTCGACGGGTGCAATCTCGTCCTGTTCACGGCCGCTCCCGACGAGGCCGGTGTACGACGGATCTTCGCGGACGACACGAATCGTCTCCGGCAGGCGTCCGGGAGTCTGTTGCTGGGTCATCACGCCGATCGGGAGGATCTCGCGCGGCTCGCGTTCGAGGGGTATCCGTTCGTGTACATCGGTCATCGGGAGGTGCCGGGTGCGTCGATCAGCTATGTGGGGGGTGATTACCGGACCGCCACTGGGGAGATCGTCGACGATCTGGTGGCGTTGGGGCACCGGGCGTTCGCGTACCTCGGTGAGGCCGAGCGGGACGAGCCACAGGTCGATCGGTGGTCCGGGTTCGCTGGTGCGCTGGAGCGGTTCGATCTGCCGGTGCCGTCGCCGGTGTTCGATCAGCCGTCCGGGGTGACGACTGCTTGGCTGGATCAAGCGTTGGCAGCTGGAACGACGGCGATCCTGGTCGAGTCGGTCAGCCTGCTGCGGGTGCTCGCGGCGATGATCAGCCTGCGGGGATTGAGCGTGCCTGGCGATCTGTCGGTCGTGCTGCTGGTCGACGACGAGAACGAGATCAGCTCGATGCCGTGGGCAACCCTCCGGATTCCGCGGAACGCGATGGGCCGCCGGGCGGTGCGGTTGTTGACGACTCTGCTGACCGATCCGGACGGCGATTATGACCGGCAGATCCTGTTGCCGTGCGCCCACTCGCTGGAGGGAACGGCGGGACCGCCGCCGCGGTAGCGTGCTTGCCAGCACTCGTGAGCGGATGAAGTTGAGGTAGTCACAGCCAACCCCGCCGACTCGCCCGTAGCGGGGGCGGTCAATCCGCGAGTTCGGCCTCGGCTGCGATGTTGCGGATGCCGCGTGGCCTGCCCGATCGGACCCACAAACGGTAGAGGCCGGCGGCGATGGCCAGCGCTGCGCCGATGGAGATGATGGGGTCTCCTCGGGTCAGGTTGACTACGAGGGTGAAGGTCACCGCGACGGCGCCCAGCAGGTTGATGATCAGGAACCCGTGGTGTCGTTCACGCAGCGAGAAGCGGGCCATTGCGACCAAGCCGGCCAGGAAGCTGACGAACACCGAGGCGGCGTAGAACAAGACCAGTTGCTGGTCGCGGCCTCCGGCTGCGGCGGTGACGATTCCGGCCGCGACTGCGAACACCACGACAGCCCAGTACGGGGTGTGGTGGGTGTTGGTCCGGCCGACCCAGCCGGGCAGGATACCGGTGCTGGGGCCGTTGGGATGGGTGCGGCGGGCCAGAGCCTTGAACAGACCGGGTCCGGCCTGGAAGGAGGAGCTGGCCGCTGACAACAGCAGCAGTGCGGTGGCCAGCTGGAACGCGGCGAACACCGGCCCGGAGGCCGCGGCCCGGGCGAGTTCGGCGATCTGGGTGGTGTTCTCGTGTGGAACACCGATGCTGAGCCGGACCGCCTGCGCGGTCAGGCCCAATGTCAGCGTGCCGACAACACCGAGAGTCAGCCATAGCGTGACGCGGCCGAACCTGCGCCGCCCGGGGTCGTCGAGCTGCCCCAACTGGGCGATCGCTGATGACGGGGCCTCGATCCCTGTCGCGAGCGCCATCGCGACCGGAAACGCCAACGCGACCGCTAGCAGTGGCGAATGGCCTGGGTCTCCAGTAGTGACACCGGTTGGTTGCGGGGCGACGAACAGTCCGGACACCAAGATCACCACGGTCAAGGCGATGAAGACGACCGTCATGACCGCGAACACCGTCCGGCCGAGGTGCCCGAACCAGGTGCCTGCCGCAACAACAGCGACCAGCGCAACCGCGAGCAGGACCCGCCACGGTGCGAGCGCCGGAACGAACGCGATGACCGCTGATGCGCCGGCGGCAGAGCTGATGGCGATGGTGAGAACGAAGTCGACGATCAGCGCACCGATCGGCACGAACGCCGCCCCCTCGCCGAATGCCTCACCAGTGGCCGCCGCGGCGCCGCCGCCTTGCGGATAGCGGGCAACCAGCTGGTGATAGTTGACGATGACGAGCACCACAATCGCGACGACCAAGCCCATCGTTGGCAGCAGCAACGCCAGATCGCCGTGGAGCGCCCGCAGCGCCGCCTCGATCGCATAAGCCACCGACGACACCGGATCGGCCATCACCGCGAACGCGAACGCGAATAGCAGCACCGGCCGGCTATGCATCAACACCGCCGCTGAACCTGCCCTTTTACCACCGCGGCCAGTTTGCGGGGAGCCCATACCGTGCGCCTTTCGTCGGAACATGCATCAGCAATCGCCGACCAGACTTCCCGGCACACCACTGCGAACCCTACTGCACAGTCGAACTGCGGCTGCTCCGTCGGGCCCCGGCCGACGCTGAGTCCACACACGCAAAACGTCGCTGAACAGGCACACAGTGATGACCGGTCCGCGCAGACTCCAAAGTCCCTGGGTCAGCGTGATTTTGGCTGTCCGGCGAGCAGCCTCATCACGCCGGGCAGTACAGAGATGCTGATCTCGGGGTCGATGGCTCGTTGCACGCCTAGCCCGACGCCGAGGCTGAGCACGGCGGTCGCGCAGTCGGCGGCCGACATCGGCAGCTCGATGCCGAGCTCGCGGGAGTGGACGTCAAGCAGACTCGCGACGGCGTCGCGGACAGCGCGGTTGCGCTGCGCGAGTTCGCGCCGGACCAGGTCGGAGTGCCGGGCCCGGGTGGCGAACTCTGCCTCGAAGTCGGTCCAGGCCTGGTCGCCGATGGTGACGTCGGCCCAGCGTTGGAAACCGTCGAGGAGACCGTCAAGGGTGTCCGCGCCGGACATGTACGTGAGCATCCGCCCGATCTGACGCGCCCGGATGGCGTCGACCACGGCCAGGCAGACCTCGTCCTTGTTGGCGAAGTTCGAGTACACCGCGCCCTTGGAGTACCCGGCCTCGTCCGCGAGCTTGTCCAGCGACGTGGCCGCGTACCCGTCGCGCAGGAACAGCTCGGTCGCGGTGGCGATGAGCTTCTCCCTGGTCAGCGCCTGGCTGTCGGCGCGGTTCATCCGTGGCACAGCACACAGCTTAGTCGTCAATCCCGCCTTCACCTTCCCACAGTATCCAAATACCGTTAGTATCCGAAAGCATGAGCCGTGGATTGGTGCTGGGATGTGGAGGGCCGGTCGGTTTCGCCTGGACTGTGGGCGCGCTGATCGTGGCCGAACGCGAGCTGGGCTGGGACGCCAGGTCGGCCGACATGATCGTTGGGACGTCCGCGGGGGCCGAGCTGGCGGCGTTTCTCGGCTCCGGTATCGCGGCGGCGGAGCTCGCCGACGGTCTGCTCGGCGACCCCGCACTGCCGGTGGTCGCCGAGCACCTCACCGCCGGCCCTGGGTTGCTGCCGCCGTGGCCGCGC
>NZ_JBEXSJ010000040.1:0-83234 GCF_040613535.1 Kribbella sp. NPDC006257 | reverse complement strand
AAAACCGCGGGGGCCCCGCCCCCGGGGGCGCCCACACACCGGGATTGCCGGCGGGGGGGGCGCCCGGCCTATCCCCCCGCGCCCGCGACCTTGCGTTGGCTATTGGAGTTGACCCTGACGTCGGGTGAGGGCTCAGGGTGAGGGCATGCCTGATTACTTCTCTGCGTTCGAGATGAGTCCTGTTCCGGTGCCCGCGGTCGATGCGGTGGCACCCGAGATCTATCGCGGCATCTACGGGATGCCGATGTTCGTCACGGTGCCGACTGCGGACCTGGCGGTGTCTGCCGATTTCTGGATCCGGGGGCTGGGGTTCATCGATCTGTTCTCCGTGCCGGGACGGCTGACGCATCTTCGCCGGTGGGCCTTTCAGGATGTGTTGCTGGTGGCGGGGGAGCAGGCGGTCGAGGTGCCGGCGCCGAGTGTCAGTTTCGCGTGCGTGCTGAGTCAGGTCGACGAGATCGTGGCTGCCTGTGAAGAACTGTTGCCGGGATGCGTTGAGGGTCCGAAGCAGACGCCTTGGAACACCGTGGACGCGGAGGTTGTCACGCCCGAGAAAGTGCGCGTCGTCCTGACGGCCGCTCGGCCCTTCGATCACAGCAGCCCGGAAGCGAAAGGGCTTGCTGCCCTGGGGATCGAGGCTCCGCAGGCGTGAGAGAGGCGGCTGGCAGACTGGAGTTCATGGCGGGTGGCGATGGACTGACTGTCGGGGCGGCGTCGTCGCTGGTCGGCGTGACTGTTCGCACGCTGCACCACTGGGATTCGATCGGGCTTGTCTGCCCGTCCGACCGCACCTTCGGCGGCTACCGGGTCTACTCGGCCGGCGATATCGCCCGCATCCACCGAGTGCTCGTCTATCGCGAACTCGGCCTGCCACTCGAGAGCATCGGCGAACTCCTCGATGCCCCGGCCACCGAACCGCTGCTCCGGCAACGCGAACAACTCGTCGAACGCATCTCCCGGCTGCAGAAGATGGTCACGGCCGTCGACCGTCTGATCGAAGCCAAGAACGCGGGTCTGTTGCTCTCCGCGGAAGAGCAGGTCAAGATCTTCGGCACCAACTGGCAGCCGTCGTGGGTCGCCGAGGCCCGCGAACGCTGGGGCGACACAGATCAATGGGCCCAGTACGCCGAACGCTCGGCAACGCGCACAGCTGACGACTGGTCCCGGATCTCCGAGCAGGTCTCGGCCCTCAACGACGACCTGGCTACGGCGAAGCGCGCAGGAGTAGTTGCCGGTAGCCCCGAAGGCAACGCACTGGCCGAGCGCCACCGCGAGTCGATGGCCGCGTACTTCGAATGCAGCCATTCCATGCACGTCTGCCTGGGCCGCAAATACGCTGCCGACCCCGGCTTCACCACCCACTACGACACCCTGGAGCCGGGCCTGGCCGCATGGCTCCGGGACCTCATCAACGCCAACGCCCAAGCCCACGGCACCAACCCCGAAACCGCCACCTGGTCATGACGCCTCGAAAGCTACCCAGCCCAGAGCTCGGGATCACTAGATGGCGGCGCCGAAGAGAAGGATGGAGGTGGTGAGGCCGACCAGGCCGAGAACCAGGGCGACGGTCGCATCGGAGTTGTCCCGCAGTACGCCGTACGGGATGTGGTCCTGGTCGGAGATGGTGACTCTCTCTGCTCGGGCCCAAGGGTGAGCCCGAGCAGAGAGGGTTTCAGCTCAGCTCGATGATGTCGCCCATGTCCAGGTCGGTGAGCTGGGCGCGGACGTCCTTGGCTTCGCCTACGACGATGACGAGGAGGCCGTTGTTTCCGACGTAGCGGTTGTAGGCCTCGGTCGCGACCTCCGCGGTGGTGGCGGCGATCTGGGCGAGGTAGGTGTCGGCGAAGTCGAGCGGTACGCCGACGGCGATGTTGCTGCCGACCTGCTGGGCGATCGAGTCGGCCTGCTCGTAACGCAGCGGAGCGGTGCGGATCAGGCTGTCCTGCGCCTCCTGGACCTCGCGGTCGGTGAGGCCGTCGCGGGCCTCGCGGAGGATCCGGAGCGCGTCGGTGATCGCCGCGCCGGTCACCTCGGTCCGGACCGAGCCGCCGAGCGTGAACGTGCCGCCCTTGCTGGGCGCGTTGAAGCTGGTACGCGTGCCGTACGTGTACCCCTTCTCCTCACGCAGCACGGTGTCCACGCGCGAGGTGATGGTCCCGCCGACCACGTGGTTCGCGACGGCGGCAGCACCCCAGATGTCCTCGCGACGATCCGGACCGGGGCAGCCGATCAGCAACTGGCTCTGCACCGACCCAGGCCGGTTCACCAGTACGACGCGGTCGCCGAGCACGTACTGCGGCTCCGGGACCTCCAATGCCGGCCCCGCCGAAGAAGTCCAGTCCCCAAAGGCGTCGTCGACGATCGAAGCGACATCGACCCCGGTCGCGTCACCCGCGAACAGGATCTGCGCCCGGGCGGGACCGATGTTCTCCCGGTAGAAAGAAGCCACCTGAACGTTGGTCAGCGGCCGGATCGTGTCCGGCGTCCCCGCGGTCGGCCGCGAACGGCGTACGGAGGAATCGAAGAGCTGCGCCGCGAACGCCTCGCGCGCCCGGTAGCCCGCGTTCGCGCGTTCCTGGTTGATCTCGCCGAGCCGGATCGTCACGTGCCGGCCGACATCGGCGGCGTTGAAGGCCGGCCGGGTGATGGCTTCGGCGAGCAGCTTCACGGCCGGGGCCAGCTGCGAGGTCGGCACCGAGATCTCGACGTGCAGCGCGTCGGAGCTGACATCCACCCCGTACGCCGCGCCGTGCCGCTCCAGTGCGGCAGCGAACTCGTTCGCCGACCGCAGCTCGGTGCCCTCGTCGAGCGTGCGCGACATGATCGTCGCCACACCTTCCAGCTCACGCGGCTCGGCGAACAGCGGCAGCGCGATCGTGACCCGCACGGTCGCGACGTACTGACCGGGCCGGTCGAACACGTGCACCGGTGTCCCTGCGCGGGTCGTCGTGGTGGTCGACAGCGGGAACTTCCAAGGCCGCGGCGGCGCGACGGAGGGCGGTGTGGTCAGGGCCTGGCTCGTCATTCCTGCTCTCCCGTGGTGCTGCGGCGGTAGGTCACCTGGGCGCGGCCGGCGGCGCGGATCCACTGCGCGGCGACCTCCTGCACCTGCTCGGCGGTGACTGCGCGGATCTGGTCGATCCGGGTGTTGATGCGGTTCGGGTCGCCGAACAGCAAGGCGTGGTGCGAGATCTCGTCGGCGCGGCCGGAGCAGGTCGCGAGCTGCTCGAGCCAGTCGCGCTCGTTCTGCGCCTGGACGGTCGCCAGCTCTTCGGAGGTGACACCATCCGAGGCGAGCTTCTCGATCTCCTCGACCAGCGCGTCCTCGACCTTCTGCAGGTCGACGCCGTCCGAGGCGATCCCGGTCAGCGTGCCGAACGAGACCCCGCCGATCAGCGGCAGCGCGCCGCCCGAGACCGACTGGGCGATCTGCTCGTCGCGGACCAGCCGGCGGTTGAGCCGGCCGCTCTGCCCGGCGGCCAGGACGTCGAGCGCGAGCGCGGCGGCGTCCAGCTCGGGCGTCCCGTCGACCGGGAGCCGGAACATCATCGTGATCAGGTCGGAGGGGACGTCCTCGACGACGTCGTCCCGCAGGATCTCGGTCAGCGGGCCGATCGTGCCGTCCGGAGCCGGTGGCGGCGTCGGGATCGCCGGCAGGTGGCCGAAGTAGCGCTTGGCGGCGTCGAACGCGTCCGACTCGGAGACGTCGCCGACGATCGTCAGTACTGCGTTGTTGGGGCCGTAGTACTTGCGGAAGAACGCGTGGACGTCCTCGACGGATGCCGCGTCCAGGTCCTCCATCGAGCCGATCGTCATGTGCGCGTACGGGTGGCCGGCCGGGAACAGCAGACGGACGAGTCGCTCGTACGAGTCGCCGTACGGGCGGTTGTCGTAGCTCTGCCGCTTCTCTTCCTTCACGACGTCGCGCTGGTTGTCCAGGTTCTCCTGGTTGACTGCGTCGAGCAGGTAGCCCATCCGGTCGGCCTCGAGCCAGAGCGCCAGGTCGAGGCCGCCGCTGGGCAGCGACTCGAAGTAGTTGGTGCGGTCGAAGAAGGTGCTCGCGTTCAGGCTCGCGCCGGCGGTCTCCAGCAGGCTGAAGTGCTGGCCCGACTCGACGTTGCGCGAACCCTGGAACATCAGGTGCTCGAAGAGGTGCGCGAACCCGGTCAGGCCGGGTGGCTCGTGCCGCGACCCCACGTCGTACCAGAGGTTCACGGCGACGATCGGCACGGCCTTGTCGGAGCTGACGATCACGCGCAGACCGTTGTCCAGCGTCTGCTCGGCAAGGGGATAGTTCAGCGGCATGTCGCCACCCTACGTGCTGCCACGAGCCCACCCCATGCCCGTTCGCCGCGGGCTGAGCGTTTAGGTATTTGAACGCTCAAGAGCCCCGTTGTCCCTGGTCGGCGGAGCCGTTGTTACCTAGCGTTACCGCCATCGGATGCACGCGGAGGGGTGTGCATCAGAAGGGGGGCAGGACATGCAGGACAGGGCGCAGTTCGTGCCATGGCGGATGGCGGTAGCAGCCGCGGTCGCCATGGCCGGCGCACTCACCTTCGCCGGCATCGCGCACGCGCACGAGGTCGCCGACCCGTTCGACGGCACCGGTTCGGTCGCGATGGCGCCGGGAGCTCCCGGCTGCAGTCCTGACTGCCTGGGCCTGGCAGGTCACCAGGCCGGATCGTAGCTCTGCCGAACGGGGCGGGGGAGCTCTGCCGAACGGGGGGCGGTGCTACGGGGGAAACGACTGAACGTGAGGGCGGCGAACAGGGGGACCGCCCTCACGAACGGTCGTCACGCAGGAGATCGATCGCTGCCTGGCGATCCTTCACCCGGAGCTTGCGCAGCACCGACGAGATGTGCACCCGCACGGTGGTCGGTGACAGGAACAAGCGCTTCGCGACGTCGTCGGTGCTGAGGCCCTCGCCGAGCAGTTCCATCACTTCCCACTCGCGCGACGTCAACCGGGCGGCGATCTTCGTCTTCCGGCCGAGCCGCGACCGGCCCGGCGCCCGGAACTCGTCGAGGATGCGGGCGACCAACGTCCGCGGAATCGCCGCTTCCCCGGAAAGTACGCCGTGCAGGGCCGCCGGCAACCGCGCCGGATCCGTGTCCTTCAGCAGATAGCCCGATGCGCCGGCCTGCAGGGACGCGAACAGGTCCGCGTCCTCCCGCGACACGGTGAGCATCACCACCGCGATCTCCGGCAGCAGCCTGGTGATCTCACCGGCCGCACGGATCCCGCTGCCCGGCATGTGAATGTCGAGCAGAACGATGTCCGGTCGGTGTTCCTGCGCCAGCCGCACGGCCGCCGTACCGGTGGCGGCTTCGGCGCAGACCTCGAAACCGCCTGCCTCCAAGGCCTCCCGGATCCGCGCCCGGAGCTGGGGGTGGTCGTCGGCGATGACGATCCGGCTCACCATCTGACCGTCACCGTGGTTCCGTGGCCCGGCTGCGAGTCCAGGTCGAATGTGCCGGGCAACCCTTCGGCGCGTTCACGCATGCTGACCAGTCCGAAGCCGCGCCCGGGCGTCCGTAGTACGGGATCGAAGCCCTGGCCGTCGTCCGCCACCGTCAGGGAGTTCCGGCCGAGCTGCACCTTCACCCGTTCGGCCCGGCCGTGCTGTGCGCCGTTCAGGACAGCCTCCCGCGCTATCCGTACCAGCGCGTGGCTCTGGGCCGGACCGACGGCGACCGTGTCGTCCAGGTCGAGTTCCAGGATCACGTCGTGCCGTTCGGCGATCGGCTCGACGGCGCGGCGCAGTACCGACCCGAGCCGCTCGTCGCCCGGCCGGCTGAGGGTTTCGACCAACTCTCTCGCCTCGTCCATCGCCCGCTCGCTGGCGGCCTGGATCCGGTTCACCCGCAGCTCGTCGACCGTCGAGAAGGCCGCGGCCTCCGACCGGATGTAGGCCAGCTCCTGCAGTACGCCGTCGTGCAGCTCGCGCGCCATCCTGCGCCGATCCTCCGTCACGGCGGTCCGGGTCCGGGACGACCAGTACTTGCTGATCTCGCGCCCCGCTCCGATCAGCAGCAAGAAATAGCAGCCGGTTCTCAGGACGTCACCGGTGTACAACCAGTCGGGTTGTCTGGAGGGAAACAGCAGATAGTTCAAGCGGGCAAGGGCCCCGAGTGCAAAGGCAGGCCCGAGCCAGCGCAGCAGCACATCGTCGCGTCGACGAGCCTGTACTGCGAACGCCGCCGCCGCGAGGCTGAAGCAGGCCAGCGTCAGCAGCTGGGCGGCGAGCAGTCCGGGATGACCGTTAGTCGACGACGGCATCCCCTCGCCGGGGACCTCGAGCTCGCCCGGCCGGGGCAGGTGATCCGCCTGAGAATCCAGGCCGATCGTCAGCAGCGTCACTGCTGCGACGACGGGCGCGAAGGCCCACAGCTGCCAGCCGGCCCAGCCTGCCACGCGATCCGGTAGCAACGCCGCCGCGGCGAACACCACCGTTCCCAGCACTCGCAAGGCGGCCGGCAGCCAGATGTCCAGCACTCCGGACCTACCTCCCTGGATCAGGGACAGCAGGAGCAGGATGTTCGCGGTGCCGAGCAGCACGAGCCCCTGCAGCAACAGCAGGTCCTGCCAGCGACTCGCGCGCCGGAACCGGCCGTAGACGAGGTAGGCGAGCAGGAGCGCGATACAGGCGTCGACGGTCTCCAGCACCAGGTGCCAGGCCGCACTCTGATAGCCGAGAAGGTGCTCCGGGCCGACTACCAGGATGGTCGTGGCAACGGCCCCCAGCACAGCCACGGCCAGCGTGATCGTCCCTGGATCCAGCTTTCGGACCAGCACGACCGCACGTCCTCGCACAGCCAGCTCGCTCATAGTCACCGACCGTACGCCCAACGCGCCCGAGCCGGACAGGCCCGGTTCGAGAGCAGTTGTTTGATTGAGATTTCTGACAACGTCGGCGGCCTTCTGGCGGGTGCAAGCGAGGTTTAGCGTGTGCCGCGTCAGGCTCACTCCAGGGAGGGGATCCGCTCGTGAGAGACATCCGCAGATCGTTGTATGCGGCATCAGGTGCGCTGGCGCTCGTTGCCACCGCACTCGCCGTTCCGGTGCAGGCCGGGGCCGGTGCGACCACCGTGGCCGGGGGAAACACGGAGTACTTGGTACTGGTGAAGGCCGGCGCTGATCATGCGCAGGCGCTGGCCGCGGTACGGGCGGCCGGTGGCCAGGTGGTGAAGGAGAACCGCAACCTCGGCACGATGACCGTGCGGGCCGCGGGCACCGGGTTCAGTCTCCGGGTCTCGCAGGCCGCGTCCATCGAGGGCGCGGCGCGCAGCCAGGTGATCGGGAAGATCCCGCAGACCAAGCCGAACGTGGTCGAGCAGGAGCATCTCGGCGCAACTGCCGTCACCCCGAAGGCCGCCACGTCCGTTGCCACCGGCATGGATCCGCTCGACGCCCAGCTCTGGGGGCTGCGGATGGTGCGCTCCGATCTGGCCCGGACGGTGCAGCCGGGCAAGAAGGCGGTCAAGGTCGGGATCCTCGACTCCGGCGTCGACGCCCGCAACCCGGACATCGCGCCGAACTTCGACTGGAGCCTGTCGCGCAACTTCGCACCCGACCTGCCCGAGATCGACGGCGCGTGTGAGTTCCGCGGGTGTGTCGACCCGGTCGGCTGGGACGACAGCGGGCACGGGACGCACGTGGCCGGCACGATCGGCGCGGCCGCGAACGGGCTCGGTGTCTCCGGGGTCGCTCCGGGCGTCACGCTGGTCGAGATCCGGGGTGGGCAGGACAGCGGGTTCGTGTTCCTCGGCCCGGTGGCTGACGCGCTTACCTACGCGGGTGATGTCGGCCTGGACGTGGTGAACATGTCCTTCTACGTCGACCCGTGGCTCTACAACTGCACGAACAACCCGGCCGATACTCCGGAAGCGCAGCTGGAGCAGCGGACCACCATCGACACGATGCGTCGTGCCCTGAACTACGCGTACAGCAAGGGCGTCACCATGGTCGCTGCTCTCGGCAACAACCACGAGGACCTGGGCAAGCCGAGGCCGGACATCAGCAGTCCTGACTTCCCTGCCGGTACGGCGTACCCGCGGACGATCGACAACTCGAGCTGCCTGGACCTGCCGGTCGAGGGCCCGCACGTCATCGGCGTCTCCGCGCTCGGTCCGTCCGGCAAGAAGTCCGACTACTCCAACTACGGTCTCGAGCAGACCGAGGTGTCGGCACCGGGTGGCTACTTCCGCGACTACTTCGGTACGCCGCAGTTCCGGACCGTCCAGAACGAGATCCTCTCGACCTACCCGGTGAACGCCCTGCAGGTGCAGGGATTGGTGGACGCGGCTGGTGAGATCACACCGGCCGGCGTTGCGGGCGGCGTACAGAAGCAGTGTCCTGCCGGGGTGACCGACTACACCGGCTGTGGCTACTACAACTGGCTGCAGGGGACGTCGATGGCGTCACCGCACGCAACAGGTGTTGCTGCACTGATTGTCAGCGAGTACGGGAAGAAGGGGCCGCACGGCTCGTTCGGGTTGTCGCCTGACCGGGTGCAGCAGATCCTACTGGGTTCTGCGCAACACCGTGCTTGTCCTGTGCCGCCGCTGGTGAGCTACCTGAACGAGGGCAGGACAGCAGAATTCGACGCGCTCTGTGAAGGTAGCCGGAACTTCAACGGCTTCTACGGCCACGGCATAGTCGACGCCTGGGCCGCGGTCACGCGGTACTGATAGTCCGTACTACGTACGCGAGGCCCGGCGCTTGGTGCGCCGGGCCTCGCGCCGTCAGCGGGGTGCGAGGAAGCAGACGACGCCGCGGTCGCCGAGAGCCCAGCTCGACTCGATCGGGTGGAAGTAAAAGACGTCCGACGGAGTATCGGCCTGCTGTTGAGAGGCTACGAAGCGGTCTGTGCAGCCCTTCTCGGCAGCGGCCTGCACGGCGGGCAGGCCCGGCCACTTGCCTTTCGGCATCTCGTAGGTCGCGAACACCTTGCCGCCGTTCGGCCCGGTGCAAGGGACGATCTTGACGTTCTTGACCGAGCCTTCCTTCAGGCTGGAGACGCAGTCGCCGACCCGGAGCTCGTCCGGGCGGGTGGTCGCGGTGGTGGTCACCTGGCCCGAGGCGTCGCGCTTCGAATCGGTGGTGTCATCGCCTAGTGCGGCGAGCACTACGGCACCGGCCAGCCAGAGCCCGCAGATCACCAGGCCGGCGATCGCCAGGCCCTTGCCTTTCTGGTGGTTCTTCGGGATCTGGACCAGCGCGATGATCGACAGCGTGACGGAGACCGGGATGAGCAGGACCAGGCTGAAGATGAAGCCGAGGACGGCGAGCGTGCTCATCTTGCGCGGGCCGCTGGGCTCGTTGCTGTTGTAACCGCCGGGGTAGGGCTGATAGCCGCCCGGACCGGACGGATACGGCGGATAGCCGCCACTCTGCTGCGGGTATCCGCCCTGCGGGTGACCCTGGGCAGGCTGGTAGCCCGGGCCTGGCTGTGGCCCGGGCTGTCCGACCGGTCCGGTCGGTGGCTGTGTCGGCTCCATGCACGGAATGTAGACCCCGGCCGGGAGCTAAACCTTGATCTAGCCCGAGATGTAGTTGGAAAGTTGCTCGCGCTCGAACTCCAGCTCGCCGATCCGGGTCTTGACCACGTCGCCGATGCTGACGATGCCGGCCAGCGCACCGTCCACGACGACCGGGACGTGCCGGATCCGGCGGTCCGTCATCAGCCGCATCAGGTTGTCGATCAGGTCGTCCGGCGTACAGGTGTGCACCTCGGCCGTCATGATCGTGCTGACCCGGACGTCGCCGGCGTCCGGCGTGCGATTGAACAGCCGGACCACGTCCCGCTCGGAGACGATGCCCGAAACGGCCGACCCGTCGGCGCTCACCACGACCGCGCCGACGTTGTGCTCCGCCAGCAGAGCGAGTAGTTCGGTGACCGAGGCTTGCGGGGAGATGGTGACGACCTGGTTGCCCTTGCCACGCAGTACGTCGTTGATCTTCATGGAGCCTCCTGAGGATCGAACCAATACCCAAAGGTAGCGAAAACCGGGCCGCAGCGGCAGGTCTGGCAGAATGCGGATGGTGACCGCCGCTTGTCCCGCCCGCCGGAGCCGTGGCCTCAGCCCGTCACGCCCGGTCACCGGGTGAGCTGGCGCGCGGACCTCGCCGTACTGCGCCATCGCGACGTCCGCATCTTCCTCTCGGCCCGCTTCGTCTCGCTGCTCGGCTCCTCGATCGCACCGATCGCCCTGGTCTTCGCGGTCCTCGATGTCTCGGACAAGGCGAGCGCGGTCGGCCTCGTACTGGCCGCCCGGAGCATCCCGAACGTGATCTTCCTGCTGATCGGTGGGGTGATCTCAGACCGGCTGCCGCGGCACCTGGTGCTGGTGGTCGCGAACACGGTCAGCGGGCTGACCCAGGGGCTCGCGGCGGCGCTGGTGCTGTCGGGGCATGCGCGGTTGTGGCAGCTGGCGGTGATCGAGGCGGTGAACGGGGTCGCGGCGGCGTTCGTGATGCCCGCGATGACCGGGATCCTGCCGTCCATCCTCGACCGGGACGAGCTGCCGCAGGCGAACGCGGTCTCCGGGTTCGCGCGGTCGGTCGCGCTGATCGGCGGGGGAGCGGTGGCCGGCGTGATCGTCGGGTTCACCGGACCCGGGGTCGGGCTGGCGGTCGACGGGGTGACGTTCTGCCTGGCCGCTGCATTGCTCAGCCGGTTGCGGATTCCGCGGATCCCGCGGGATCGCACGTCGGTGCTGCACGATCTGCGGGTCGGCTGGACGGAGTTCGTCTCGCGGCAGTGGGTCTGGGTGATCGTGGTCGCGTTCGGGCTGCTGAACATGATCTTCAGCGCCTGCTACAACACGCTCGGGCCGGTGATCGCCAACGACACCTTCGGCCGGGCCGGCTGGGGTGTCGTCAGCGCCTGCTTCGGGGCCGGGCTGATCGCCGGCGGGATCGTGATGATCCGGGTGAAGCCGCGGTACCCGCTCCGGATCGGGATGCTCGGCGTCTTCCTGTCCGCGCCGGTCTTCCTCTGCCTGGCGCTGGCGCCGAACACGATCGCGGTGGCCGCGATGGCCTTCGTGGTCGGGATCGGCTTCGAGATGTTCGGGATCGGCTGGGAGACCGCGCTCGGTCAGCACATCCCGCTCGACAAGCTGTCCCGCGTATCGTCGTACGACATGCTCGGCTCGTTCATCGCGAGCCCGGCCGGCCAGCTCAGCGTCGGCTACGTCGCCGCGGTCGTCAGCATCAAAGCAGTCGAACTGTACGGCGCGGCGCTGCACATCCTCATCGTCTTCGCCACCCTCCTCGTCCCCTCCGTCTGGCGCCTCCAACGCACCACGGACACCTGACTTCAGGAGTGGCCGGAAGCTGCTATTGGTTCCCGGAAGCGGATGAGTCGGGTTTGATCGGGAGTATGGGGATTTTCTCGCGGAAGAAGCACGGGCAGGTGGCCAGGTCGGCGGACTTCGATCTCGGAGCGTTGAGGTTGCCGCGGAACGGAACGGGTGTGCCGGACATCAACGTGACGTCCGGGACGATGACCGTGGAGACCTACTACAGCTGCGACGACATGGCGCGGACGCTGGTGCCGATGACGCCTTTCCTGCTGTCGGTGCAGGGCGAGCCGACGATTCTGGTGAAGCTCGAGGGGACGTCGCCTGCGGAGGCGGTGGCGCTGGCCAGGGCGGTCGAGGCAGGCGAGTGCCTGGCGGTACCGGCGTACCGGTCCTATCCGCTGTACCCGGTGTTCATCGTGTCGTTGATGGTTTACGACGTACCTGGTGATCCGATGCGGTTCGAGGGATATCGCGATGTGGCGACTGCCGACGTACAGGACTTCGTGATGGCGCTCGGGCGCAGCGACGGGTCGGGACAGGTGCGCCTGTACGACGATGCGGCGGAACTGCTGGCGGTGGGGAGATTCGGTCTGCGGATTCCTCCGTTCCAGGCGCCAGGCTTCCCCTATCGCGCCAAGCCTGCGGAGCTGGGCCAACTGTGGGAGATCTTCGACCTGGCGGCGGGCTGGTACCACCAGGTGCCGCCGGAGCGTCGTGACTTCTCGGCAGCGGTTCGCCAGCACATCTCGACCGAACCGGTGCTCTAGGCGAGGCGGCTGAGGACTTCGTCGTGGAGGCGGCCGTTGGTGGCGACGGCGTTGGGGCCGTTGGGGCCCGGCGTACCTTCGACCGAGGTGAAGCGGCCGCCGGCCTCGTCGACGATGATCGACAGGGCCGCCATGTCGTAGAGGTTGAGCTCCGGCTCGGCGGCGATGTCGACCGCCCCTTCGGCGACGAGCATGTAGGACCAGAAGTCGCCGTACGCGCGAGTGCGCCAGCAGGAGTCCATCAGGTCGGCGAACTGCTCCTTCTTGCCGAGCTTGTCCCAGCCCTTGAGCGACGCGTAGGACAGTGACGCGTCCTCCAGGGAGGAGACGTCACTCACCCGGCACGGCTGGGCGGACATCAGAGCGCGACCGGTCCACGCGCCATCGCCGTACGAGGCCCACCAGCGCTTGCCGAGCGCGGGCGCCGAGACGACACCGACGACGACCTGGTCCTCGATCATCAGGCTGATCAGCGTGGCCCAGACCGGTACGCCGCGGATGTAGTTCTTGGTGCCGTCGATCGGGTCGACCACCCAGCGGCGCACACCCCAGCCGGTGGTGCCCTCCTCCTCGCCGACGAAGGCGTCCCGCGGCCGGGCCCGGGACAGCGTCTTGCGCATCACGTCCTCGACCTTGCGGTCGGACTCGCTCACCGGGGTGAGGTCCGGCTTGGTGGCGACGTGCAGGTCGAGCGCCTTGTAGCGGTCCATCGTGGTGGAGTCGGCGTCGTCGGCAAGAATGTGGGCGAGCCGCAAGTCGTCGGTGTGCGAGGGCATGGCGGAAGGCTAGCCTGACCACGGAGCGTGTGACCGAGGTGTCCGGCAACGTTGCGGGATGGTTGCGACGCGGATTGAACCTTCTGGGGTAGTTGAACGTGCAGTTAGTGTCAGGCTCAACCTAGCTGCAGGAGTCTTCATGTTCGAGCGCTTCGGGGACCTTCCACTCCACGTCCTGGTGATCCACGTGACCGTCCTGGTGCTGCCGGTCGGCGCCCTCACCGCGATCGTGTTCGCGCTGGTGCCGAAGTGGCGCTGGCTGCTCCGCTGGCCGACGCTGCTGCTCGGACTCGCTTCCCTGGTCTGCGCATTCGTCGCCAAGGAGAGCGGCGAGGCGTTCGTCAAGGCAGTGCCGCAGCTGGACCCGCTGGTCAAGGTGCACCAGGATCGCGGGGACCTGCTCTTCATCTTCTGCATCGTCTTCGCGGTGGTCGCCGTCGCTGCGTTCCTCCTACTCAGCGGCCCCACCGCCCTGGCAAGCGGCAAGGGCGCCAAAGAAACGAAGAGCCGCCCCCTCGAACTCCTGGTGAGCGCCGCTGTCATCGTGATCGGCGTCGCAGTCATCTACCAAACAATCCGCACCGGCGACGCCGGCGCCAAAGCAGTCTGGACCGGCCAACTCCCAGCAAAATAGCTCTTGAGGGGAAGAAGCAGAAAAACCAGAGAAAAGGCAAAAAGTTTAAAGTTATTCTAGAGAAAAGGCAGGGAAAAGAAGAAAGATAGAAGGGGAGCGGGGTGCCTGGCTGAGGCCGGCGTGCCGGTGGCGGTTGGCGCGCGAGGACAGGCATCGACCTACCACGGTAGAAGAATTGGGCGTTACACACTTCAAAGACTTCACACAGGTGGGTCGATGCGGTGTCGCTGTATCTGCGACAGAACGTCAGCGGACGCGGCCCGCAGACGCGTACGGCATCAGTCAGCCGACCGTGTCGCGGATCATGATGCAACACGGCGCTTGATGAGGGCGATCGCCTCGTCGCGGCTGTCGTCGCTGTTGGCGACCAACTGATGCGGCCAGTTGGTTCTGAAGAGCCAGTCATGGACATGGCGATCCACAAGGTGACGGTATCGGAGGTCGTGGTCGTGTGTGGTGGGCGCCGGCTCAGCTAGGTCGAGTTCGGTGGCAAGCAGGAGCTCGTAGCGCGGGGATTGACTCGCGACGAGCTGTTCGAGTCGCTGGATTGTTGTCGGCTCGCTGACCTCGCCGCGAAATTCAAGGGCCGCCGTGTAGTAGGCGAGAGCGTTGATCGGCGCGCTATCGGAGAGGATCACGTCAGAGTCAGCAATGTGGGCCAATTCCTCTGCGATACCCGTCGCAATGATCCACTCGGTCGAGGCGGCGGTATGGCGTTGCATTTTGGGGAGACCGATCGCTGCAGCGCGTTTGCCGAGTCCGTGAACGCGAGCTACCCGTAGCCCGATGGCGCGAAGTTCCATCTCGGCGCGGCGCATGAGTACCGTTTTGCCGGTGGAATGAGTTCCGGTCACTGCGATATGGACGGGCGTGGTCACCATAAGGTTTCCTCAGGTTCTGGTTCTGGCGCGCCCGGCAGGCCTGGTGGGATCGCGGCAGCGATCAGCGCTTCCCACGTCGGATAGTGCTCGGCGAGCGCGAGGAAGAGGTAGCTGGTGGCGTAGGCGTCGAAGGTGGCGCGGTGCCGTTGTGCGGGGGCCCGGGTGAGGTCGAGTTCGGCGTGGGCGATGAGCGTGTCGAGCTTGTACGACGGCAGGCCTTTCCAGGTCGCTCTGGCTAACCGCAGGGTGTCGATGACCCCTGCCGGGCGCCAGTTCGGCAGGTGCCGTGACAAGACGCCATAGTCGACGTGGGCGTTGTGGGCGCAGATCCACGATTCCCCGAGGTGCTTGGCAACGTCCGAGGCGACGGTGTCCCAGGTGGGCTCGTTGGCGAGCACGGCGTTGGTGAGGCCGTGGATCCGGGCCACGAATGGCGATACCCCGATCGGTGGACGTATGAGCCAGGCTCCGGCTGTGCTGGTATCGGGCCGGCCGTTCCGGATTGGCAGAGCGGCGACTTCGACGAGGTCGGGCGGGTTGGCTCCGTTGCCTTCCACGTCGATGACCAGCAGTTCGGGCCAGGTGCTCGTGTTCACTGTTCCTCTTTCGCCTTGCGCCAGCCGATGTCGGCTCGCCCATGGCGCCGATGATGATGAGGCTTTGCCACATCGTGGACCTGATAACCGTGGGTATGTTGGAGCCAGTACCGCGGTGGTTCGTTCAGTCCTTCGACGATGACGGCTCGGTCTGTGATGACCGGGTCGCTGGTCGCACCAAGCAGCCGGGCTTGTGAGGTCACGGTATCGAGGTCGGGCTTCTTCCAGGCATTCGCGCAGATGGCGAGTTGCGACATCGGGCAGATGTCGCAGAGTTCGCGGATGCCGTAGTGACCGTTGTAGTCGGCCTCCCCGTGGGCGTAAGTGACGGCGCAACTTGTCTTGCGGAACAGGGCTCCGTATGGCGCTTTGCTGTCGGTCGGGCGGTGAAAGCGGTCAAGGATTCGCTGTTCGGAGATCTCCGGCATGATCTTTCGCCGCGCAGTCTCGTCGTACGGCAGCGGGATGCCGTGGCCGGCGTAGTAGGCCGCGATCTCGTCGCGGAAGAACAGTCCGGTGAATACGGTGGCGTGTGCATGCTCGGACAGCTCCAGTGCGCGATCGATGTCGTCATCACTGTCGTTGAGGCCCGGAACGATCGGGCGCCAGTACAGGACAGTCCGGTACCGCTCGGCGTTGTCGTAAAGGGTGTGGAGACTGCTGGCAGCAATGCGGGAGTCGACCGGCTCGATCCGCGGGTCGCTGATTCCTGAATGTGTCACAAGTACGGTGAGCTTGATGTTGGTGAAGCTGTTCAGGATCGCGCAGTCGTCGGCGTCGACGCGCCATCGGGTGATGACAAGAACGTGGTTGGTGAGGCCGCGTTCGTCGAGCAGGCGCAGCACGTTGAACGTATGCGGCTTCACCACCGGCAGCATCGGGTCGGTGGCGCGATTGAAGATCTGGATCGGGGTGATGTGCGGCTGGAAGTAGGAGTGAGTGGTAAGCCGGTCGACCGCGGCCTGATCTGACATGAGAGCCCGTGGGGTCTTGAGTTCGAAGTTGTCGAACAGGTGCCGTACGCAGTAGCCACAGTCCAACGGGCAGCCGATGATGTGGTTCAGCGAGAGCCCGGACTTGCGATACTCAATGGTGTCCGCGAGTTCCTTTTTCAGGCCAGCGATTTGCTCAGTGGTGAGCAGCGGCAGAGTTCGCCGAGCGACGGTTGGCGTCACGATTCCTTACCTCCTAGGTCGAGCAGGGACCAGGCGTTCGCGCCGTACCAGGTGCCGAAGTCGCGGCATGCAGCCGCGGCGTCGTCAGATGCGTGGATCAGGTTGTCGATCAGTCGTCCCTGCGAACTGGCAAGGCGTAGCGAGTCCACGCCAAGATCAGCGCGGATCGTGCCTGGAACGGCCCGGCTCGGGTCGAAGTGACCGAGCAGCGAGCGCACCAGAGCGGGTGTGTCAGTGCCTTCTGGGCCATGGGCGAGCGCGACGACGACCTCTTGACCGACATAGTTGTTGCGTAGGCAGGTGACGATGTCGCGATCGGGGAACCAGTCCTTGTTCACCAACATGTCCCAGTAGTGAACAAAGATCTGCCAGTCCTCCACCGTGACCCAACGTCGGCTCAAGACCGGAACCTCATAATTGATCCGCTCCAGCACTGCATCGGTCAGGTCTCGGCGCACGCAGTCCGGCTTGACTAAGATGACGCTCCAGCGGGTCCAGTCCACGCCACCCAGCACGAACTCGCCTGGTCCAGGTGGCTGTTTCACGGCGCCGCCTCGAATGGTGCGATGCGGCGCGGCCATCGCCGCGCCATCAGCCAGCGCAATCCCGGATCGAGCGCGTTCATCAGCTCGTCGTCGACCATGTCGGCCGGGCAGTGGACGAGTTGGCGTTTCGCCTCGAACATCAGCAGGACTTGCTGCCAGTAGGGATCGAACCCCATCTCCACGATCTCGTCTGCCGGGTACTGCCGGACGTTGGTGCGCAGCGCAGCCTCGTGCCTGAGAATCTCCGCGATCGTGTCGGTCGTGGTGTCCTTCGGCATTGCCCGCACCTCAAACGCCGGACGCTGGGCACGTTCGCTGGCCTCGTGCAAGGTTCGCTGCGCGCGGGCGAAGTCGCGTTCTCCGATGTGTGCCGAGCCGATGTGGTGGGTGTAGGTGCCGACCTCCAGTCCCAGCTGTATCGCGGCGAATTCCTGGATCATGGTGAACGAGAAGACGTCGGCCACCAGCCCGCGGTCAACATCGTTGGCGCGCATGTAGCAGACCATGTGCAAGTGCCCTTCGCGCTCCAACAGGTGCAGCGCGACTACACACGAAACGTCGGAGTTGTCCTCGACCGCGAGCTCGTCACGGCCGAAGATCTGCAACACGCCACGCTTCGAGTTGGGTTCAGTCCGCAAGAGGTTGAGCACCCGGTCGAACGGACTCACTATGTCGCCGCCGAGCGGGTTGAAGATCCGCGATCCGTAGGCTGAACCGACGATCGAGACACCGTCGCGGGAATGACTCCGATTGCTGGGCGCGTAGTAGGCGATCATGTCGAGGTCATTGCGGCCGGCCAGGTACCACAGCGCTTCGGCGTAGTGGAATATCGGATTGACCCGCCTGGCCGCCAGATAGGCCAAACGGTCCCGCGGATCGGCGACCTGGAAACTCAGCCCTAGGCACTCGCGACTCTCGTTGCCCCGCGGTGCATTGCGGAACTCGAATTGATTGGTGACGTGATCAAGTACTGCCACATAGGCCTGCTCGAAGGCTGGAAAGACAACAGGACCAAGCACAACGGCCTCCTTGATAAGTGAGGATTGGGAGACGCCTCAGGCGTCCTAGGTGAGCCGGATGTGGCTTCGAGTACCAGCGCGGTTGTAGCACCGCGCCCGCGCTCCGGCCAGGCTGCCCTTTACGGGGCGCCGCACCCGCCTCACCGCTTCGGGAAACTGGCCCGCACCGCCCTCGTCCAGGCGCACCTGAAGACGACGAGAGCAGCGGAGCCGACCGAGAACCGCGCATCAGGGCCTCGGAGTGGAACGGCGAACGAGGAGCAGCCCAATCGCTGCGCGCCCGCTCGCCGGCTCTAGAGAGGAACCCGGTACGTCGCCAAGAACCGGTCAGCGACGTACCGGACCTCCGGGAAGGGACCGGCTCCGCGATGATTCTTCGCAGGTTGTCGATCGCGCCGGTCCTTGGTCAAAAGGCAAGGGGACAGTCACCAAGGTTCGGAGACTCGTGTTCAACGTGGGCTCCAATACTGAATCCACTGCAGCCGTCCTCCCTTGCCAAGTTGCCTGCGTTCGCTCTATCGAAGAGCGAAAGTGGGCGGCCGGGAAGTCCTAGCCCTTACCCAGCGTCGTCACTTGGGTACCAGGGGTCTCACTGGGGTCTCACTTGCGGCGCTAGGGTGCGGGCTGTGCAAGGGTGGGGAAGAATCAACTACCGTGGGCGATCTGTCGAACACGGAGCTGCGATCGAGATGACGAGCACGGGGAATACATCGCTTCGGTCTTTGTTGGATGACGCCGGCTTGAGCAATGCGGCCTTGAGCAGGGACGTAATCCGCCTGGGCGCCAAGGAGGGCGTCCATCTCGGGACGACGCCTACGTCTGTTCAGCGGATGTTGACTGGGGCTCAGCCGCGTTGGCCGGTTCCTCGACTAGTCGCCAAAGCCTTGACCCACCATCTTGGACGCGACGTCACAGTGAGCGAGTGCGGATTCGTCGATCAAGGCCCGATCGAGAGAGATCCATACGACGGGCTCCAGAGTGCTGATTCGATGCACGAGACAGTCCGTTCCGTTGTCTCGCTTTCGGATAGGGACATGAATCGTCGAAATTTCCTACTCGGCACCACTTTCAGTGCGGCAGCGTTCGCGGAACCAGCGCTATTCGCAATGACGGTGCCTCCTGCCCAGATCACTGAGCAGGCCCACGGTCGGCGAATCGGCCAATCCGACGTCGAGATTCTTCAAGAGCATTTCGATCATCTATGGCGCCTGGATCACCGCTATGGCTCCGGACGAGTCCGCGAGCAGGGAGTCCGGCTGCTCAACTCCGAAGCCACGAATCTTCTCAAGGGCTCCTACTCGGCAAAGGTCGGGAGTGCCCTACTGCGGGTGGTCGCCCAAACCTCATGGCTGGCCGGGTCGATGTCCGCCGACGTCGGGCGCCACGCTCTCGCACAGCGTTACTACATCCAGACTCTGAATCTCGCGCTCTCCGCGGGCGACACTCAGTACGCCGCCAACATCCTCGGATACATGAGCCGGATGACGATCCATATCGGCCACAGCGCGACAAGCGAGGTCGAGCGGATATCCAACGGTCGCCATGCAATAGCCCTGGCCCGCGCGGCACAATCTCTTGCCAACGATCGCCTAACACCCGTCCTCTCAGGACTCCTCTGTGCCATTGAGGCGCGAGGCCACGCATTGCTAGGCGACGCTCGTCAGACCCGGATGACCGTTCACAAGGCGGAGAAGGCCTTCGAGCGCTCAGTACCGGATAACGAGCCATCATGGCTCGCCTTCTACACCGAGGCAGAGTTGCTTGCTGATCTGGGCCGATGCCTGCGAGACACAGGCGAGAGCACGAACGCGGAGCGGTTGATCAACCACGCACTCGAAAGCTACGAGCCGTGGCGCGCTCGGAGCCGCTGCTTCGTCCAAACCGACCTTGCAACTACGCACCTCGTCGCCCATGACTACGATCGCGCGACCTCGATGGGATTAGACGCTGTTCGTACTGCGGCCCGGATCAGCTCCAGTCGCGCTGTCGACCGGATCCGAACGTTGCATCGCCAAGTGCAGCCGATCAAGATGAAGTCCATACATCTCGTTACTCTGGACGCCGAGATCACCGCCTACCTGGCGCACCAGCAACCAGGAAATGAGGACGCTCACGCATGACCTCCATCGATGTCGACCTCCAGAACGCAGTGGTCTACTCGATTCCCATGCGATCCAGATTCCGTGGGATCGCCGCACGCGAGGGTGTCCTTATCGAGGGATCACACGGCTGGGGAGAGTTCTGCCCGTTCGTCGAGTACGACGACATCGAGTCGATTCCCTGGCTCCAGGCAGCACTCGAACAAGCCAACACCGACTGGCCGGCTTCAGTGCGAAGCCGTATTCCAGTCAACTGCACCGTGCCAGCTGTCGAGGCTGAGAAGGCGCGGCAGATCGTCCTTGCGTCCGGATGCAACACGGCCAAAGTCAAGGTCGCCGATCATCCCGATTCGCTGAGCGAAGACATCGCTCGCGTCGAGGCAGTTCGAGATGCTCTCGGCTCCGGCGGAGCGATCCGGATTGATGCCAACTGTCTCTGGGACGTCGACACAGCAGTGCGGAACATCAAACAGATCGACGCCGCGGCCGGCGGTTTGGAGTACGTCGAGCAACCCTGCACAACTGTCGAGGAACTTGCGGCCGTTCGTCGCCAGGTCGACGTGATGATCGCCGCCGACGAGTCCATTCGGAGGGCAGACGACCCACTGAAGGTCGCACTAGCGGGCGCAGCAGACATTGCGATCATCAAGCCTGGACCCTTGGGCGGCGTGCGACGCTCCCTCGAGGTCGCTGAGGCGGCCGGCCTGCCATGCGTCGTCACGTCAACGCTCGGTACCAGCGTTGACGTGGCCGCCGGCGTGGCGCTTGCATCGTCCCTACCCGAAATGGACTACGCCTGTGGACTCCACACTCTCGCCCTGCTTACAGGCGACGTAGTCGAGGAGGCAACCTCCCTCCGTCCGTCGAATGGATTCATCGAGGTACCTACAACGAAGCCCGTTCCAGCCCCGCGCCTCCTGGAAGAGTTCCGGCAGAACGATTCTGCACGGACCAAATGGTGGCTGGATCGACTCCGTCGCGTCTCCGACGCGACGCGCGTCTGAATGGCCCGCAGCCAGCCGGCGCCCGCCAGGAACCCTTCTACTCTTTATTGGGGTTATTCAGAGCTTCTGAATAACCCTCGCTATTTCTTGTCTTTTCTGTTGTTCTATTCCCTTAGAGCTGTCCGTACTACGAAGTCTCGACGTCTCGGCCTTCTCGGCTGGCTAGGAGTCTTCGGAAGGAGGCGACGCGTTCGGGGTCTACCCGGGCTTCGGTGACGGCTTCGTCCAGGGCGCAGTTCGGTTCGGACTCGGAGTGGGTGCAGCCGCGGGGGCAGTCTCTGGTTTCGGCTGCGAGGTCGGGGAACGCGTTGATCAGCTGGTCCGGCTGGACGTGCGCCAGGCCGAAGGACCGGATGCCGGGGGTGTCGACGATCCAGCCGCCTTCGGGCAGCCGGAGGAGCAGGGCGCTGACCGAGGTGTGGCGGCCGCGGCCGGTGTTGTCGTTGACCACGCCGATCGCCCGGTTGGTTCCCGGCACGAGCCCGTTCACCAGCGTCGACTTGCCGACGCCGGAGTGTCCGACCAGCACACTCGTCCGGTCGAGGAGCTGTTCGCGGAGCTCGCTGTAGTCCCCGTCGCGCTGGGTGGCGACCGACTCGACGCCGAGCGGCCGGTAGATCGACAGCAGGTGATCCGGGTCCGCGAGATCGGTCTTCGTCAGGCAGAGCAGCGGTCGCATGCCGGCGTCGTAGGCCGCGACGAGGAACCGGTCGATCAGCCTGGTCCGCGGCTCCGGGTTCGCCACCGAGACCACGATCACCAGCTGATCCGCGTTCGCCACCAGCGGGCGCTCGACCGGGTCGTCGTCGTCCGCGCTGCGTCGCAGCAGGGTCTGGCGGGGGAGCACCTCGACGATCCGGGCCAGCGTGCCCTCGTCGCCGCTGGCGTCGCCGTCGAGCTTCACCAGGTCGCCGACGATCACGCCCTTGCGGCCGAGCTGGCGCGCCTTCATCGCCGTCACGACCCGGTCGCTCTCACCGACCCAGCAGGTGTACCGGCCCCGGTCGCGGGTGATCACGAAGCCGGTGACGGCGTCGTCGTACGCCGGGCGGTCCTTCGTCCTCGGCCTGGTCCGGCGCTTCGGCCGGTCGTACTTGGCTTCCTCGTCGTACCGCGACATCAGCTCACCAGCGCCGACCAGAGATCCGGGAACTCGGGCATCGTCTTGGCCGTGGTACCGATGTTCTCGATCGCCACGCCGTCGACGGCGAGCCCGACCACCGCGGCCGCATGCGCCATCCGATGATCGTGGTAAGTGCCGAAAAGCCCACCGTGCAAGGGTTTCGGCCGGATCTCCAGCCCGTCGGCGGTTTGGTTGACGTCGCCGCCGAGCGCGTTGAACTCGGTCTCCAGTGCCGCCAGCCGGTCCGTCTCGTGGTTGCGCAGGTGGGCGATCCCCCGCAGGTACGACGGTCCGTCGGCGAGCACCGCGATGGCCGCGAGCACCGGCGTGAGCTCGCCGACCTCGCTCAGGTCGAGGTCGACACCGGCGATCCGGCCGGTCCCGCGCACCGTCAGGCCGTCCGCGCCGAGCGACACCTCGGCACCGAAGCGGGAGAAGATCTCCGGCAGTTGCCCACCCGGTTGCGTGGTTGAGACAGGCCACCCGGTCACGGTCACCGATCCACCGGTGACGACGGCAGCGGCCAGGAACGGCGCCGCGTTCGACAGGTCCGGCTCGATCGCCGTGTCCAGTGCCCGAATGGGGCCGGGGGCAACGACCCAACGGTTCGGTTCGCTGTCGTCGACCTGGACGCCGCGTTCGCGCAGCATCGCGACCGACATGTCGAGGTGCGGCTGGGACGGGACGGGTTTGCCGTCGTGGCGCAGATCCACGCCCTCGTCGTACCGGGCGCCGGCGAGCAGCAACGCGGAGACGAACTGGCTGGAGCCGGAGGCATCCAGCGTCACCTTGCCGCCGCGCACCGAGCCCGACCCGTTGACGGCGTACGGCATCCGTCCGGTGCCTTGGTCGTCGATCTGTACGCCGAGGGTGCGCAATGCGCCGAGGATGACGTCCATCGGGCGCTCGCGGGCGTAGAGGTCACCGTCGAAGGAGACGACGCCGTCGGCCAGCGCGGCCACCGGTGGCACGAACCGCATCACGGTGCCGGCCAGGCCGCAGTCGACCGAGGCGGGCCCTTTCAGCGAGCCTGGTGTCACCGTGACGAGGCCATCGCGCTCGCTGATGCCGACGCCGAGGGCTACCAGGGCGGAGCGCATCAGCGAGGTGTCGCGGGCAGCCAGCAGTCCGGAGAGCGTCGACGGGCCGTCAGAGATCGCAGCGAGGATCAGAGCCCGATTGCTGATCGACTTCGACCCAGGCACGGTGACCTGTCCGTTGACCGCTCCGTGCGGGCGCGGCGCCGGCCACCCCTCGGTGTTCCCCATCTGACTCCTTAGGCTCAGGTATTAGCACCCTGAGCCTATCGTCAGTCAGCCGAAGGGGAGTTCGGCTTTGGCTGCGTGGGCGGCCAGGTTGGCCTCGCGACGGGCAGTGCGGGCGAACTGCTTGGTCTCGCGCTTGGCGAGCCTGCCCGCGCGCTTCGTCTCCCGCTTGGCCGCCTTCGCGCCGTGCGAGGCCCGCCAGGCGACGCCCGGCTTGCCCTCGGTGTCGACGGCGGCGAGCAGCAGCCCACCCATCAGCCCCAGGTTCTTCATGAACTGGATCTTCTGGGCACCCTTGGCGGTCTTGTCGGTCTCCTGCCAGAAGCTGTGCCCGGCGAGCGTCGTCGGCACCAGCGACGCGGCGAGCACCACGGCACCCAGCCGCCGGCCCCGGCCGGTCGCCAGCGCGAGGCCGCCCAGCACCTGGGCCGCACCGTTCAGCCGGATGAGGTTCTCCGTGCTGTCCGGGAGCCGGTCGCCGATCTGGGCCGGTGTGGCCCGCTTGATCAGCGGCACGAAGCGATCGGTCACCGGCTGCGCCTTCGCCACGAACGGCTCGGGAGAGCGGACCGACTTCGCGCCCTGCACGATGAAGATGGTCGACAGCAACGGCCTGGCCAGCGCACGCACGACAGTCATGGCTCCTTCTTACCTCGTCCGGCAACCTGAACGGCACACCAGGGTGTCCCGGTGTGTCTTGTACCCACTCTTAAATCGGGCAGCCGTCCGGTCCGCACGCCTCCGCGTCGGCCCCACCGGGAGCCGTGATCAGCGTCACCGGCTGCCGGTCCGCCCGGGCGCGCCGGAGCCCCTCGCGGAACACCTCGACCGGCTGTGCCCCGCTCACGCCGTACTTCTGGTCGATCACGAAGAACGGCACGCCGTTGGCGCCGTAGGCGAGCGCCTGGGCCTGATCGGCTTCAACATCATCCGCGTACGCCGTACCGGCAAGCACTTCGGACACCCGTACTCCGGGGAGGCCGACCTCGACGGCGAGGCGGGTCAGCGTCGCGTGGTCGCCCATCGGCAGCCCCTCGGTGAAGTAGCCGCGCAGGTACCGCTCCTTGAGCCGGCCCTGCGTGTCGGCCGGGACCTCGCCGGCCTCGGCCAGTTCGCGGGCCAGGTGCAGCACCCGGTGTGCGTCGACAGTGTTCACCGCCTTCGCCTGGTCCAGGTGGAACTCGATTCCGGCCTCGGCGGCGACGCCGGTCACGTGGGCGTTCGCCTTCAGCCCGAACTCCCGGCCACCGCCGTACTTGGCACCCAGCCGGGTCGGCAGATCACGCTCGTCGTCGTTACGCGACGACGGGTCGAGCTGGAAACTGTGCCAGACGATCTCCGCCTGCTCGCCGGACTCGGCCAGGGCCTCTTCGAGCCGCCGCTTCCCGATGTAGCACCACGGACAGACGACGTCGGACCACACATCAATACGCATGACCAATGCCAACTGGCCGCTCCGGGGAGGTATTCCCCGGAGCGGCCAGTTCCGCCCGACTTAGCGCGCTGCCTTCTCGATCAGCTTGGTGACGGTGCCCGGCTCGGAGAGCGCCACCAGGTGGGAGGCTCCCTTCACCTTGACGATGTGGGCTCCGGCACGCTCGGCCATGAACTGCTCGGCGGCCGGCGCGATCGCCTTGTCACCGGTCGGGATCAGCGCGTACTTCGGCAGGTCGGCCGGCGCCGACTTCAGGACCGTCTCACCGAAGACCGAGGCCGCGACCGGACGCTGCGAGGCACCCAGGACGGCGGACTGCCGGTTGGAGAGGTCCGCGTCGAAGACCGCGTGGAACGACTCCGGCTTGACCACCAGGTCGGCGCCACCGGCGTACGGGATGACGTTCGTGGTGTCCGGACCGAGCTCGCTGCCCGGGAACTGGGCGTTGAGAGCGCCGATCGTCTCACCGGCCTGCGGGATGAAGGCCGCGACGTACACGAGCGACTTCACCCCGGCCGTCCCGGCAAGTTCGGTGATGACCGCGCCGCCGTACGAGTGACCGACGAGCACCTTGGGACCGGGGATGCCGGCCAGGACGCCGGTCAGATATTCGGTGTCGCTGGCGACGCCGCGCAGCGGGTTGGCCGGTACGACGACCTTGTACCCGTCCCGCTGGAGCCGCTCGGTGACCTCGGCCCAGCTGGCGCCGTCGGCGAAGGCGCCGTGCACGAGCACGATGGTCGGCTTCGGGTCGTTGTCATGGGCAACGGCTGCGGTGGTGGCACCGGTGGCGAGCAAGGCCGCGCCGGCGGCGACGGCGAGGAGACGGCGGATCATGACTGAACTCCTTCTACTGCGGTGGCGATGAAGGCCGCGACGGCCTGGGGCTGGGAGACGGCGACGGCGTGCGAACCGTCGACCTCGATCGTGGTCGAGTTGCTGCGGGCGGCCATCTTGCGCTGGCCGTCGGGGTGGATCGCCTCGTCGCCGGTGGCGACCAGGGTGTAGGACGGCAGCCGCTTCCAGCTGGCCGGGCCGGCCTTCTCCTCGAACGCGGCAGCGGCGATCGGGCGCTGGGTGCGGGCACCGATCTCGTTGCCTTCGACATCGGCGGCGAACAGCTTCGGGTAGGCGTCGAGGGCGATGCTGAGCCACGGCTCCTCGCCACCGTCACCGGTCGGCAGCATGTGCGGGACCAGGCCGGAAGCGAAGTCGTTGGCCGGGAAGGAGCCGAGCAGGTCCTGCAGGCTCTCGCCCTCGTCCGGCGAGAAGGCGGCGACGAAGACCAGCCCGACCACGTTGTCGGCCTGGTTCGCGGCCGTGGTGATCACCGCGCCGCCGTAGGAGTGGCCGACCAGGACGACCGGGCCGTCGATCTCGCGGACCTGGGCGGCGATCCGGCTGCCGTCGAGCCCGGGGCCGCGCAGCTCGTTGGCCAGGGCGAGGGCCGAGATGCCCCGGCTCTTGAGTTCGCTGACCACGCCGGCCCAGCTGGTCGCATCGGCGAAGGCGCCGTGCACCAGGACGACGGTGGGGGTGTTCTCGGTCATTGTCTGTTCCTCGATCTCGTGTGCGGGGGTTTCTCGGTGGCATAAGAAAACCCCGGAACCAGGAGTCGGCGGATCGACCGAACAGCGGAACTCGTCAGGCGCCCTGGCGAGTCAGGGACCGGCAGGTGCACCCGAATCTCATGCGTTTGGGGGAGAGGCGAACCGTTCGAGCACCAAGCGGGTGAGCTGGACCCGCGAATTGACCCCCAGCTTGCCGAATGCGGACCGGAGATGAGTCCCGACCGTACTGGCCGACAGCACCAGCTCGTCAGCCGCCGACCGGTTGGTGTGCCCCTCTGCGACCAGCAGTGCGACCCGGCGCTCCATGGGGGTCAGCGCCTCCCACCCGGTATCAGGCCGGTGCTGTACCGCCGCCCAGCGCCGCCTGCGTACGCCGGCCGCCTGGAGCACCGCCTGGACCCTCGCAGCCGGACTAGTCGCTCCCTGTGCGGTGTATGAGTCCAGTGCCCGCTCCAGCGTCGCCACCCCGGTACTACGCTCGCCGTGCTCCAGCTCAGCCTTGCCGTAGAGCTCCTCGGCCCTTGCCAGCAGCAACGGCCTGTTGATCTCCCGCAAGACCTCGACCGCCTTCGTCAGCCCGTCCCGGTCGCCCTGGTTGTAGGCGGCAACCAGCTGAGCCGCGCCGCGGAAGCCCGCAGCCGGAGTCGCCTCGGCCTGTTCGGCGAGAAGCTCGTGGGCCGGCTCGGCACTGGCCGGATCTGTGACTGCCGCATGGACCAGTAGTTCCGTGCGCTCAGGAAAGTCCAGCGGTACTACGAGGAGCCGGGCAGCCGCGCTCGTATCGCCGTCCGCGATCGCCAGCAGCGCCCTGATCCCGTCGTCGGAGCCGCCCTGCTCACGGGCATCCGAGAGCTGGCCTCTGTACAGCGCTGCGAGTGCGAGAACCTGACGGGCAACCGCCTCGGCAGCACTGTCACGGAACTGGATGGCCCAACGGAGCGCGGTCATGGCCGCATCGGTGGCGTCGAGCAGGTGACCTGCGGCCAAGTGGAGCCGCGCTCGGAGTACGGATGCGCGTGGGGCGAGCCACGGTTCGCCATCGGTCAGTACTTCGTCCAGGCGCTTGAGTGCGCCGTCGAGATCGTCGAGCTGGGCCCGGCAGAACAGCTCGACCAGCTCGATGCGGAAGAACGGCGGGCTGCCGACCTCGGCAGTCTGCGTCACCCGCGCTTGGGCGTAGTGGTCGCGGGCGACGCCGTAGCGACCGTCGGCTTGTGCGTTCACGCCTGCGGCCAGCAGCTGTACTGCGCGAGCCACCGGATCCTCTGTCTGGAAGGGATGCTCCACACCAGCCAGGACTCGATACGCCGCCAGCCGCTCGGTCAGGTGAGTCGCAGCGCCTTCGATAGCGAGCTCCGCTGGGTCCAGCTGAGCAGTAGCCCACTGCTGAGGGGCTAGCCGCAGTCGGACCGAGGCCTTGAGATCAGGTGTCACCGGGCCGCGCAGGAGCACGCTCCCGCTCAGCAGGTCGTCCGCAAAAGCCTTGGCGTCGTCGTACCGGCCGCCTGCCAGCAGGACGGCGACAACGTCCTCACCGACCTCGCTGCGTAGCGGATGGTCGACAGGAGTGAGCTCGAACGTCTGCTGGATCACCTTGATCGCAGTGATCGACATGGTGGCCAGTAGCTCTTGCGCGGCAGCCCGAAGCGTTTGAATCGCCTCCACATCGCCAGGTGCTGCTGTGGCGAGCAGATGTGGTGCGGCTGCGGCCGCCCCTCGACCGGTGGCCAGTAGCAGGTTGGCGATTGCCCGATGCAGTGCCCGCTGAGCAGAAGGCGGCACATCAGCCAGTACTGCGGCCCGCAGCAACTCGTGCCGGAAGACGAGCGTGGCGCCGCCGTCGGTGAGCAGGCCAGCCCGGATCGCCTCGTCGAGAGCACCGGCCAGCTTGGCGATCGGCTCCTTCATCAGGTCGGCAACGTCCTCCAGCCGGAACTCACTGCCGAAGACAGCCGCAGTACGCAACAGGTCGCGGCACAACTCCGAAGTACTGGCTGTTCTGCGCCGGACGCCTTCGACAAGGCCGTCCGGAAGCGCGTCGTCGTACAGGCCGGCAATGAGCTGCTCGGCGAGGAACGGAACGCCCTGTACTCCGCTCAGGCGCACCGACAGGCTCGGGTCGACCGGGGCATTCAGCCGGTCGGCTGCTAGTTGCAGGACCGCTTCGGTGCTGAGCGGAGCGAGCTGGATGACATGCACGGGGAGCTGGTCGCGTACTGCGTCGACTAGCTGGTCAGTCATGCCACCTGGGGTGGGCCTGGTCGCCAGCAACCACATCACGTTGCACTCGGAGAGGCGGGCGATGACAACGCGCAGTACGAAACTGGTGAGAGGGTCGGCCCATTGGGCGTCGTCCAGGACTACTAGAGCGGTGACGCCGTCCAGGCGGCGGTTGATGAGGTCAGCTAGTCGCTCTGCCAGCCACAGGGGCTGGCCGTTGAGAGCAGCGAGCTCCAGGAAGTGCTCTGTGCTGATCAGCGGCTCTGGGCCGACACGCAACGCTGGGGCGAGGGATGCGAGCGGGCTGATGTCGTCTGTCTGGTGCGCGGCCGCAGTAGCGACCAGTACGCCTTGCCGCTCCGCCTGCTCGACCGCTGCCCGAAGCAGGGCTGACTTGCCGATGCCTGGCTCGCCTGTGACGACGGTGAGCGACGCCTTGCCGGTCTGGGCGGTCCGCAACGCATCGAGCAAACGCCCAAGCTCGGTCGAGCGCCCACGCAGCGGGTCCATGGGAGCTGTTCTATCAGGTCAGGCGCAACGCCGGAGAGCAAGCAGAGCGTAGGCGCGGGCGCAGTGCAGTACCTCGGCCAGCGGGACGTGTTCATCCACAGCGTGGGCAAAACGCACATCACCTGGGCCGTACTGCAGCGTCGGGATGCCTGCCGCGGCGTACTGCCTGAGGTCTGACCCGTAGGGACCGCCTATGACGTCTGGAGTCTGGGCTCCGGCATCGACGGCTGCCCGGAGGATGTCGTCCAGCAGCGGGTCGCCTTCAGGGAGCAGGCCGGAGGCGAAGATCCCACCCGGCCAGGTGACCTTGACCGGGTGATCGCGGAGCCACTCGTCCTTGCCGCACGCGTCCGCGACGGCTTGCTCGAAGGCTTCGCGCGCTTCGGCGACAGGCTCGCCCAGCCGTACGCCGTACCGGCCTTCCGCGGTGAGCAGGTCGGGCACCGTGCTGGCCCAGTCTCCGGCCTGGAGGGTGCCGACCGAGAGTGGGTTCGCCAGATCGAGGTGCTTGAGGAGTGGATGCGGGTCGAGGTTGCGCTCGGCCTCGAGCGCCTGCAGGGCGTGGTGGATCGGCTCGAACTTCTCGATCGCGCTGACGCCGCGGGTCCTCGTCGAGCCGTGCGTGGCGAGGCCGGTGAGTTCGAGCCGGAAGGTCAGCGAGCCTGCGTTCGCCGGGATCACGCCGCCGGCGGTCGGCTCGGCGATCAGGCAGGCCTCGCCGGTGTGACCGCGCCGCAGTGTCGCGAAGGCGCCGACGCCGCCGTCCTCCTCACCGACCACGGTGTGCACGGCCAGCGGTTTCCGCAGACTGACCCCGGCCGTGGCGATCGCGGCGACGGCGCCGATGATCGCTGCCAGGCCGGCCTTCATGTCGCAGGTCCCGCGGCCCCACATGATCCCGTCGGCGATCCGCGCCGAGAACGGATCGCCGTCCGGCCAGAGGTCCGGATCACCGGTCGGCACCACATCCGTGTGGCCGTTCAGGATCAGCCCAGGCGTCGCGTCACCGCCCAGCGTGGCCACACAGCCCCAGGCCTCGGTCCGCTCGACCTCCATGCCGGGAAAATCTGGCTCCGCAGTGATGGCAGGCAGATCGATCTCCCAGTGGTCGACGGTCAGCCCGAGACCGCGCAGCCGGTCCGCACACCAGGCCTGGACGTCGACCTCGGGTGCGGTCCCGTCCACGCTCGGAATCCGCACCAGTTCCTGCAGGTCGTCGAGGATCCGCTGGTCGTCGACCGCTGACAGGACGGCTTGCTCGAGCTCAGAGGGCACTGCTGAACCCTACTCGCGCCCTCCCCGCCTTCGGTACCACCGATCGCCCGTCAGGAGAACAACCCGATCGGCGGACAAATCCACCCGATCAGCCGACAGGCACGTGGCGTGATCACTGTCACTCTTCGTGAGGACGGTCCGGCCCGGACCGCAGATCGGATCCCCTCACGGGGAGAGGAGAACCACAATGCGTAACAAGAAGAAGATCATGGTGGCGGCTGCCGCAGTAGTAGTCATCGGCGCCGGCTCAGCCTTCGCCTACTGGAGCACCACGGGTTCCGGCTCCGGTACCGGTACCACGTCCGCCGGCGCTAGCAACCTGGCAATCGCGCAGACCACCGTGTTCGACGCCTTCTACCCGGGCGACTCCGCGCAGACCATCAGCGGCACCGTCACGAACAACGCAACCAACAGCGCGTACGTCAACAACGTCACGGTGAGCATCAGCAGCGTGACCGGCGGCGCCGGCTCCTGTGACGCGACCGACTACACGCTGGCCTCGCCGGTGATGGCCATTGGATCCGACATCGTCGCCGGTGGCAGCTCGACCTTCACCGGTGCGACGTTGAAGTTCAACAACAAGGCCAGCAACCAGGACGGCTGCAAGGGCGCGACGGTCCACCTCGCCTACGCCAGCAACTAGTTCGAATCGCCTGTTCCCGGGGCCGGGTGGGGGGAGCTCGCCCGGCCCGTGAACGCGGTTGTCCGTCGTCCGCCCACGTGTCATGTCAGCCGAAAGGAGTGAGGTGCAGATGTCGCCCTGGCGAGTGTTTCCCGCCCTTCGGTCTGCCAATACCGTCACGAAGCTCGTCCTCGCCGGGCTGCTGTTGCTGTTGACCGCCGCAGGCATCGCGTACGCCGCACAGCCTGCCAAGCCCGGCATCACCCTCGGGATCTCACCCGCCAGCCAGTCCATCACGCGCGGCCAAGCCGCCGCCTACACCGTGGCGATCACCTCGACCAGCGGCTTCACCGGCAAGGTCACGCTGACCGCTACCGGGTTGCCCAGCGGAGCTTCGGCAGCCTTCAGTCCGACGTCGGTCACGTTGACTTCCGGCAGTACCGGAACGTCGACCCTGACTATCAGCACGACATCGAGTACGCCGGTCGCCTCGAGCACGATCACGGTCAAGGGCGTCAGCGGCACCGTGAACGGCACGGTCACCGCCGGCCTCACGGTGAATCAGCCCCTGTCGAGCTCCTTGACGATGAGCGCGACACCGGCGTCGGTCACGATGGCACCAGGCGCCACCGCTGTGTTCACGGTCCAGTTGGCGCGCACGAACTTCCCCGGCTCGGTGACATTCGCAGTACTGGGCGGCCTGCCTTCTGGAGCGCGGGCCACGTTCGCACCGAATCCGACGACCGGGAATTCTTCGGCACTGCAGATCACCACACCCGCCACCGCGTCCGACGGCAGCTTCACCCTGTACCTGGTGAGCTCCGGCAAGGACCCGGGTGGCACCACGCGGTACGCCTATGCGAGCGTCGGTTTGGTCATCGCCAAGGCCGGCAACCCGTTCACCATCTCGGGCAACCTGCCTGGCGCCCTGGCGCCCGGACTGTCCCGCCCGCTGGATCTCACGCTCGCCAACCCGAACAAGAAGCCGCTGTCCGTCACCAACCTGACTGTGACGGTGAAGACGGTGACGCGGACGGCGTACGCGATCGCACACAACCAGCCGTGTACGACGGCGGACTACGCGGTCACGCAGTACAGCGGTCCTTATCCACTCACAGTGCCGGCCAACGGCAGTGCTTCGCTGTCCAGCCTTGGCGTCAGCACGTCCGCCCGCCCACAGGTGTCAATGCTCAATACAGCGCTGAACCAGGACGGCTGCAAGGGCGCCACCCTCGCTCTCGCCTACTCCGGCTCAGGTCAGGGGAGCTGAACCATGATCCGCAGACGCCTACTCCTCCTGCTCGCCACCACCGTTGTCCTGCTGACAGCGACCGGAGTAGCCCTAGCCTTCTGGACCACATCCGGCGCCGGCACAGGCAGCGCACTGACCGGCACGCTGGCAGCACCGACAAATGTCACAGCCGTGGCAACACCGGGCAGCGGAACGGTCTCCATCACCTGGACCGCTTCCACCCAAGCGACCGGGTACTACGTCAGTCGCGTCGGCACCAACTCAACTTCCGCGGCCTGCGGCACGTCGCCTGCCCAACCGGTGACTGCTACGTCCTGCAACGACCTCGCTGTAGCAGACGGGACCTACCACTACACAGTTACAGCAGTACGCGTCAGCTGGACTGCCACCAGCACCCCGAGCGGGAACGTCACCGTCAACAACACCAGGCCCGCAGTCACGGTCAACCAAGCAGCATCACAAGCCGACCCGACCAAGACCGCACCGATCAACTTCACCGCAGTCTTCAACGCCGCGGTCACGGACTTCACGAGCTCGGACGTGACCGTCACCCCCGGTACTGCGACAGCAGTCGTCACCGGCAGCGGTACGACGTACAACATTGCGGTCAGCGGCCTGACAGCCACCGGCACCGTGAGTGTGTCAATCGCGGCGAACACCGCACACGACGCAGCAGGCGCAGGCAACACCGCCTCCACCAGCACCGACAACACAGTCACGTACGACGTCACTGCACCAACCGCCGTCGCACCAGGCGCCACTGCGGCCACCACCTCCGGCACCAACCCCATCTTCGTCAACAACGGGGCAGTGACCCTCACCGACGCCGCAACCGACACCAACTCCGGCGTCGCCTCTGTCAGCTATTACTACTGCGCCGGCTCCACCGGCACCTGCACCAGCGCGAACGGAACCCTGATCGGATCATCCTCGGCCGCCAACTTCCCCGTCACCAGCAACGGACCACTCGCAGCAGACGGCCCGTACCGCGTGATCGCAGTCGCCACCGACGCGGCAGGCAACACCAGCACCCCCAGCGCCGCCACCCTGATCACCGTGGACACCACCCCACCGACAGTCACCCGGCCCACAGTGAACGGACACTCCTGATGAGATCCTCGAAGAACAAGGCGGTCTGGCTGATCGGCGCCATCCTCACGACGCTGATCGGTGTCACCCTCAGCATCATCGGCAGTTCGGTCGCGTCCGCGGCGACCAGCGGCGTCACCTTTGCCGGCACGCCGCAGACGGGCGGTGCCACGGCCAGCTGGCAGATCGGGTTCGCCACCGCCAACGGCAGCGCGGGCATTCTCGCCGGCGGCAACACCGTTACGGTGACCTTCGATCCGGCGTTCGCCGTACCGAGCACTCCGGCGGTGACGCTCAACACCGGGTTCGCGAACTGTTCGGCAACGGCCTCGGCGACCGGGAGCGTCGTCACTATCCTGCTGGCGGGCGGCACCTGTGACCATCCGAAGAACAGCGCGGCCACGCTCTCGATCGCAGGGATCACCAATGCGCCCGTGGGCTCGTACCCGGCGAGCAGTTTCAGTGTTGCGACCTCCAAGGACGCAGCTGCCGGCTCACCGTCGGCGCCCGTCATCCTGGCCGTCGGGGCGGCGGCCAAGCTGGCGTACATCACTGCTCCGCCGACGACCGGCACCGCCGGCTCCCCGCTGGCTCCTGCGATCAGCGTTCAGGTGCAGGATTCGAGCGGCAACGCTGTCTCCACTGCTGGAATCACCGTCACTCTGGCGGTGTCTGCGGGCGTGATCGACTCCGGTGCGTCGGCGACCACCAATAGCTCCGGGCGCGCCACCTTCAGCGGAGTCATCATCAACACAGCAGCCACTGGTCTCACGATGACCGCGTCGGCGAGTGGACTGACTGCGACGCCGGCTTCCGCGCCGTTCAACATCACTGTTGCCGTGAGCAACGGAGCTGCGCTGACGGACAGTGTGAACGACGGTGCTGGGTCTGGTGTGAAGTCAGTCTCGTACTACTACTGCGTGGGTTATAGCGGCGGGTGCACGAGCGCCAACTGGACGTTGATCGGCTCCTCGAGCACAGCTGCGGGAAGCTATCTCGTGACCTGGAACGGTCAACCTGCCAACGGGGCGTACCGACTGGTGGTTGTCGGGACCGACAAGGTCAACAACGTCAGTCAGGCGAGTGCGTCGATTCCGGTGACCGTTGCCAACTAGCTGTTCCTCCCTTTGCGAGGAGGAACAGCTAGTCAGTGCCTACGGTGTCAGGCGGTGGAGGTCTCGGGGGAAGAGGGTTACCTCGCGGACGTTTTCGGCGCCGGTTAGGCGGGCTACGAAGCGTTCTAGGCCGATGGCGAAGCCGCCGTGTGGGGGCATGCCGTGTTTGAACGCTTGTAGATATGAGCTGTACGCCGGTGCTTCGGGTGACTCGCCGCCTGCTTCTAGGGCGGCCGCGTAGTCGCTGTAGCGGTGGAGGCGTTGGCCGCCGGTGACCAGTTCGACGCCGCGGAACAGGAGATCGAACGAGTTGGACCAGCGCGGGTCGGATGGCTGCGGATGGGTGTAGAACGGCCGCTTCACCATCGGATAGCCCTCGACCGCGACGAACGCGCTGCCATGTTCCTTCCGCGCCCACTCGCCGATCGCGCGCTCGTCGGCCGGAGACAGGTCGGATTCGTCCGGGTCGGCTCCGGCGAGTTTGAGGGCCTCGGCGAAATGCAGGACCGGTACTTCGGTGGGGATCTCGGGCAGCTCGACGTCGAGTCGCTCGAGCGCGGCGGCGGCCCGGGTCCCGACCGAGGCGAGCATCTCGGCGATGACGTTGCGCAGTACGGAAAGCACGTCGCGGTGGTTCTCGATGAAGCCGAACTCGGCGTCGAGCGAGACGTACTCGGCCAGGTGCCGGACCGTGTCGTGCGGCTCGGCACGGAAGACCGGGCCGACCTCGTAGACGCGCTCGAAGACACCGACCATCGTCTGCTTGTAGAACTGCGGCGACTGGGCCAGGTACGCCGGGCCACCGAAGTAGTCCAGGGCGAAGACGTTCGCGCCCGACTCGGTCGCCGTACCGACGATCTTCGGGGTCTGGATCTCGGTGAACCCCTGCTTGTCGAGTGCACCGCGGAACCCGTGCAGCGCGGCGGCCGCGATCTCCCAGCCGGCCCGGATCGCCGGGTGCCGCAGTGCGACAGGGGCGTTGTCCAGTACGACGGGGAGTCCCGCGCCGACCGTTGGCCGCCACAGCTCGATCGGCGGCGTCTCGGCCGGTTCGGTCAGCGGCGTGATGGTCGGGTCGACGATCTCGGCACCACCCGGCGCCTGCGGGTTGGCGGCCACCGTACCGGTCACCTGGACGACGGTCTCCTCGCCGAGTTCGTCCAGCTGTGCCTGGGCTTCCGGACCCTTGACGACGATCTGGCTGAGGCCGGACCGGTCGCGCAGGATCAGGAACCCGACGGCTGCGAGCCGTCGTCTTCGGTGCACCCAGCCGGCCACCGTGACGGTCTGGCCTACTGCTGAGGGGATCTCGTGGTTGAGAATGCGCATCGCTGTTTCACCTCCGTTGGTCTACTCGAACCCCGGAGGTGTGGGCGAAGGGGAATCTCGCGGTGCCACCACACCTTCACCGCCCTGCGTTGATGCAGGCCGGCCTCTTGCGTCGCATTCGCTCAGGAGTGTCTTCAGACCGGCCCGTGCATCGCCTTCCCAGCTACCGGCGACTCTCTCTGGCACAGGTAAACGGCCCTACTCGGTTCCGTCACCACGAACAGGCTCCAGGGTAGGGCGCGGAATCTCGAACGGCAAAACAATTGACCGCGCCTTCGCTCGAGGCTCACCTTCCTGCCGGCTGGAACCGGTGAGACCTCGGGAGTCGAGGCGGTCTCGGTGCACGTTGCCGATGTCAGGCGGTTGTTGAGCGTTTGATGTACCGACGGACAGGTAGAGCACCTCGAGACGGTGTATACGCGTAGTCGTTTGACGCTCAGGTGCACTAGTTGCCCTCGGCTACCTCCTGTCCGTCGGCACACCCACCACACCGTCGGCACACCCACCACACCGTCGGCACACCCACCACACCGTCGGCACACCCACCACACCGTCGGCGAACCTCGCACAACTCGGCGGGGGTTCGGACACCATCTCGCGGGTGCGGACACCACGTCGGGAGTGGTGGACAAGTTATTGCGTGACCCCGCCCCCGAGTTGGTGTCCGAACCCCCGCCGACGTGACCGCGGTGCCGGGGGAGGTGCCTGAGGTCCCCGCATGGTGTCCGAGGCTCCGGAAGGTGTCTGGGCACTTGGGAGGTGTCCGCACTGCCGGGGTGTTCGCGGGGCCCAGGTGGTGGCTGAGGTGCCGGGGTGGTGGCTGAGGTGCCGGGGTGGTGGCTGAGGTGCCCGGTGGTGGCTGAGGTGCCCGGGTGGTGGCTGAGGTGCCCGGTGGTGGCTGAGCTGCCCGGGTGGTGGCTGAGGTGCCCCGGGTGGTGGCTGAGGTTCTGGCAGGGTGGGCGAGGGGTGGCAGCTAGCGCTTGCTTGAGGATGGGGGGATGGGGGCGGTGTCGGTGTCGTAGCGGCCGCCGGTGGTGGCGGTGACGGTGAGTTGGTTGGCGGGGCCGGAGCCTGGCCAGGCGGCCCATTCGGAGTTGAAGGGCTTGGTGTAGTGGTCGGTCCAGCAGGTCGCCCGGCGGATGTCGCTCGAGCGGGAGCAGGTCCAGCCGCGGTCCACGTTCGACAGGAAGCTGAGGTTGCGGCCCCAGGAGATCTCCAGCGTGACCCGGCCGGTGGTGCCCTGGATCTGCAGGAAGCGGTTGTAGACGAACGGGTTCGGGTCCTGGCGCGGATCGGTTGTGACGATCCGCAGCAGCGACTCGTCCAGCTTGATCGGTGCGAGCGTCTCCGAATCGGTGTCGGAGACCAGCCCGGCGGTCGCGCTCACCGTGTACGTCCGGGCGGCCGGCGAACTGTTCTCCGGCACGGCGAACGCGGCTGGTAGCGGAGCGGGTTTCGCGGGGTTGGTCGCAGTACAGGTCTTGGTGGCCTGGCTGCACTTCCAGCCGGCCGGGTTCGCCGCGATCGGCCAGGCCAGCGACGCGCCGTACGTGATCTTCAGCGTCACCTGGGAGCGATCGGTGCCGGGGGCAACGGTCAGGACGCGGAAGTGGGTGTCCGGGTCGGCCTTGCCGGCGGCGATCCGGAGCAGGTTCTCGTCGGTGCGCGGTGGTGCGACCAGGGTCTCGGAGTCGTCGTCGTAGAGCCGGCCGGACTTCGCCGAGATGGTGAAGGTTCGGTCGGCGGCCGATCCGCCCAGCGGGTTCGCGAAGCTGATCGGCAGCACCTGCGGGGCGCCTGGGTTGTTCGCCGTACAGGCTCCGCTCTTGCTGTCAGCGGCCTTCGTGCAGGTCCAGCCGGCCGGCTGGCCGCTGATCGGCCAGGCGAGCGACTTGCCGTAGTTGACCCCGATGGTCACCGGTTTGGTGTTCTTCGCCGGGACCTTGATGGTGATCAGCCACTGACTGCCTGCCGCGGCCTGATCCTCTACCGCCGCGGCGCGGGCGGCCGGTCCGTAGATGCTCGGCACGCCACCCCCGGAACGCGGTGCGCTGATGGTCAGCAGCCCCTCGTCGAAGATCGGCGTGGTCGGCTCCGGCGGAGTCGGCGTGACCGGGGGAGGTGAGGTCGTGGTCTGGGTCGGCTCCGGCTGGGTCGGCTTGACCTGCGGCGGCTTGACCGTGGGCGGCTTCACCGTCGGGGGTTTCACGGTCGGCGGCTTGACCGGCGGCTGCTGGGTCGGCTTGGCGGCGGGCGGCTTGCTGATCGCGGCCGGCGGGGTGTCGTTGCCGGTGAGGGCCATCGCCGCGAGGACGGCGGCCACGGCGACCACGACGACGGCGCCGCCGGTGACCGCCGTACGGGTGCTGTTCTCGGTGACCTTGCGCCAGCCGGTGACGAAGAAACCGACCAGGCCGACCTTGGCTCCGGTGCCGGCGGCGGCCAGGTAGCCGATGCCTGCGGTGCCCAGCAGGGCCGGGGCGAGCAGTGCCGGCAGCGCACTGTTGACCTCGACAAGCTCGAGGTAGACCGCGGTGCACTTGGCGCAGTCGTCCAGGTGCTCGCGGACGTTGTGGTTCTCCCGCTTGGTCAGGCCGCCGCGGACGTATGCGCCGAGCCGCTCGGTGGTCCAGCGGCAACGATCCCCGGCCACGTCGGCGAGGTGCTGCTGCAGATACGCCTGGCGAAGGCCTTCGCGGGCCCGGTAGGCGAGGGCGGAGACGCCGTTCGCGGTCAGGCCGAGCAGCGGAGCGATGGTGGCGGGTTTCTCGCCCTCCACCTCGGTGTGCCACAGGACGGCCTGCCAGCGCTCGGGCAGGCTTGCGAACGCCTTCGCGGCGGCGCCCGACTCGAACCCGGTGACCGTCGGATCCTCGAAACCTTGCGGATCCCGCTCGTACGCCGCGATGTCGTCGGTACTGGTGACCTTGCGGCCGGAGCGGATCCGGTCGACATGCACCCGGCGTACGGTCGTCAGCAGGTAGGCCCGGAAGGAGATGTCCGGGCCACCGCCGGCCCGGAGCGCGTCGAGCACCTTGGCGAAGGCATCGCTGGCCAGGTCGTCGGCATCGTTGGCCGGGACCAGCTGGCGCGCCATCCGGACCGCGGCGTGGTGATGGCGGCCGAACAGCTCGCCGTACGCGTCGAGATCGCCCGCGCGCACGCGGGCGATCAGCTCCGCATCGCTAGGCGCTTCGAGCGCATCCACGTCGGGTCCCCCTGGGTATGTCACGACATCGTCACCGTCTGTCACTTGGTTGCCGGACACAAGGCTCCCACGAGGGACGGGTCCGTGCATCTTTCATGACGACCGCGGCCCTTCGCAGGTTACGCGAAAAAAGTTCTCAGAATCCGCGTCATGAACTGATTGCGGCTCTGTCTCACTCCCAGAACGACGCCTCCGGCCGACCGGCCGGGAGACGAAGGGACCGAGGAGGGCCATGTCGCTGTTCGCGGATTTCCGCAGGCGGTTCGAGTTGCGCCCACCCCGGGACCTGAACCTGGCGGGGTCGCCCGCCCGGATCCGGCCGGAGGCGTCGTCGGTTGAGCAACCGTGCGGAAGGAGGGAGCCGCACGGCACAGCTGGCATCGACCGCAGCGCCTATCTCGCGATAGCCGAGGCGTTGCAGGACGGTGCCGACGTTGTGCCTGCCAGTGACGAGGTCGGCCGCCAGTTGGCGGCCGACGGAGTCTCGTTGCTGGAGGCACTGGATGGGCTGGGTGCGCTGTACCGCGCGATCGGCGGGGGCGAGCCCGCTTTCGAGGCGGTACGCGCACTCAGTTCCAGCTGGGCCGAAGCGTCACTCATCTATCTGCACTCGCTGTCCTGCGAGGACCCGCTGACCGGGCTGTCCAGCCTGGCGCACCTGCGGTCCCGGCTCGGCGAGATCTACCGGGAGGCCGATCTCCGTGGAACATCCGTCCCTGCGACCCACGCACTGGTCGTGGTCGAACCGCTCAACCCGCCCGGCCTCACGACGCTCGACCGCGAGCTCCGGCTCATCGACATCGCGGAATGCCTGCGGATCGTGTTCGCCGGCGGTGACGTACTCGGCCGCCTCGGCGCACGGCGCGCGGCGGCGCTCGTCGGTCGCGAGCCGAACCTGCCGGACCAGGTCGAGACGGCTCGAGCGCTGATCACCCAGTGGCGGATGGACACCGACGAACCTCAACTCGCCCGGCTCTGGATCGAGGGGCTGCCCGCCTCGGCATCGATGGGCGGCGCCTTGCTGGACGAGTTGGCAAGACCGTCATAGGACCTGCGTCCGGTCGCCTACAGGGGGGCGCCCGGGCGCATCGAACCGGCGGCGGATCGCCTATCACGGGGTAGGCGATCCGCCGTCGCCTGTCCTTTCTTATCTCTACTACGCACGCGGCCGCACCGGCTTTTGTCGGACGCCCTGGCTAGGCTGACTCTCATGTGTGGTCGTTATGCATCCAGTCGCGATCCGGCCGATCTGGTGGTCGAGTTCGAGATCGACGCGGGGAATGTCCGGGAGTCCGTGCAGGAGCTGCCGGACAACTACAACGTGGCCCCGACCGACCCGGTGATCGCCGTGGTCGAGCGGAAGAACCGCGAGCAGCCCGACGAGGTGGTCCGCAAGCTGACCACGGTGAAGTGGGGGCTGGTGCCGTCCTGGGCGAAGGACACCTCGATCGGCAGCCGGCTGATCAACGCCCGGATGGAGACGGTCACCGAGAAGCCCGCGTTCAAGAAGGCCTTCGCGACCCGGCGCTGCATCCTGCCCGCCGACGGGTACTACGAGTGGTACGAGACCGAGCAGAAGCTGAACGGCAAGCCGGTCAAACAGCCGTACTTCATCCGCCCGGCCGACGGTTCGGTGCTGGCGATGGCCGGGCTCTACGAGATCTGGCGGGACAAGTCCGTCGCGGACGCCGAGTCCGACGCGGCCTGGCTGTGGACCTGCACGGTGCTGACCACCACGGCCACCGACGACCTCGGCCGGATCCACGACCGGATGCCGCTCCTGGTCGAGAAGGAGCGGTACGACGCGTGGCTCGACCCATTGAGCTCCGACCCCGACGAGTTGCGCGAACTGCTGATCCCGGCCGCCCCCGGCCGGCTGGAGGCGTACGCCGTGTCGAAGGCGGTCAGTTCGGTGAAGAACAACGGGCCGCAGCTGGTGGTGCCGTTGCCACCCGACGGTGTCGACCCGATCGACAAGCCCGAGGAGCCGGAGGAGATCACCCTGTTCTGAACCAGTGTGGTGGTCCGGCGCGCGGCGGTCCGTAGTACGGGCCGGAAATGACAGGATGGGGCCGTGACCGACGAACGGATTGTGGCGACGCCGCACGGTGAGGCCCGGATCGTGGCGCACCGGGCCCGGCGACCGGTGGCGACCCTCGCCCTCGGTCACGGTGCCGGGGGTGGCATCGAGGCCGGTGACCTGGCCGCGCTGGCCGCGCGCCTGCCGAAACTCGACATGAACGTGTTCCTGATCGAACAGCCCTGGCGGCGGGCCGGCAAGAAGCTCGCGCCGGCCCCGAAGGTGCTCGACGAGGCCTGGATCGCGACCATCGGCCAGCTCCGGATCAGGACCCCACTGGTGATCGGCGGGCGCAGCGCGGGGGCGCGGGTGGCCTGCCGGACGGCGGCCGGTCTGGGAGCTTCCGGCGTACTGGCGTTGTCGTTCCCGCTGCATCCGCCGGGTAAGCCGGACAAGTCGCGGGTGGACGAGTTGCAGAGCTCGCGGCTGCCGACGCTGGTCGTGCAGGGGGAGAAGGACCCGTTCGGGACGCCGCAGGAGTTCCCGCCGATGACCGAGATGGCGGTGGTGCCGGACGGGGACCATTCGTTCAAGGTGCCGAAGCGGGCGGAGCTGACCCAGGCGGAGAGTTACGAGCTGCTGGTCGAAGCTGTGTTCGAATGGGTGACCCGGGAAGTCTCGGGCTGAAAAGTCTTCATTCGGGCGGGAATGGGCCGCTGGGCGGCGGCGTTGTGACGAACATGATGGCAACGAGCCTGGCTCCGGCGCGGAAGACTGGGAAGACACCGGTATTCTCGATCACGATGCCGACTCCCACGACCACCGAGACACCCGAGCAGCGGACCGAGCGCTTCGAGCGCGAGGCGCTGCCCTTCCTCGACCAGATGTACGCCGCGGCGATGCGGATGACGCGTAACCCGTCCGACGCCGAGGACCTGGTCCAGGACACCTTCGCCAAGGCGTACAGCTCGTTCCACCAGTTCACGCCCGGGACCAACCTGAAGGCGTGGCTGTACCGGATCCTGACGAATACCTTCATCAACGGCTACCGCAAGCGGCAGCGTCAACCGACGCAGTCGCCGACCGAGGAGATCGAGGACTGGCAGCTGACCGCCGCCGAGTCGCACACTCCCGGTGGGCTGAAGTCGGCCGAGGCGGTCGCACTGGAGCACCTGCCCGACTCCGATGTGAAGTCGGCGCTGCAGTCGATCCCGGAGGATTTCCGGCTGGCCGTGTATCTGGCCGATGTCGAGGGGTTTGCCTACAAGGAGATCGCCGACATCATGGGTACGCCGGTCGGCACCGTGATGTCACGACTGCACCGTGGCCGCCGCCAGCTGCGCGAGTTGCTGGCCGACTACGCCCGGGACCGGGGCCTGATCCCCGCTGAGAGTTCATCGGAGGAGGAGTCGTGAGCTGCGGCGAGCACCACGATGTGGACTGCAGCGAGATCCTGCAGCGGGTGTACGTCTTCATCGACAACGAGTTGGAAGACGCCAGCACCGACGAGATCCGCCAGCACCTGGAAGAGTGCGCACCCTGCCTCGACCAGTACGATCTGGAGCGGAGCGTGAAGAAGCTCGTCGGTCGCTGCTGCGGCGACGAACATGCACCCGAGGCCTTGCGCCAGCGGATCCTGCTCCGGCTCACGGAGCTCCGGGTGGAGATCACCACCACGGACTGAAAGCACCGGCCACGGTTGTGGCCGGTTCTTTTTTAGTCCCGGTTCTCGGTGAGCAGCTTGAGGGCGTCGGCCTGGTCGTTGGGGGAGATCGAGGCGAGCAGAGCTGCGGCTTGCTGCCAGAAGGTGCGGGCCTTGCTGAGTTCGTTGCGGGCGGCGTGGATCTTGCCGAGCTCGATCAGCAGCTGGCCTTCGCGCTGGCGGTTGGTGTAGGTGCGGGCCAGTCCCAGTCCGGCTTCGGCCTGGACGATGGCCTCCGGATAGTTGCCTGACTTCCGGTAGACCGTGGCCAGGCGCAGCAACGTCTCGGCCTGGGAGGTCGGGTCACCACCGCGTTCGAAAATCTCCAGGCTGGTCAGCAGCGGCTGGACGGCCCGCTCGTACTGGCCCACGGTCAGGTAGTTCTCGCCAGCGGTCTGGTAGCGCTTGCCGAGCGAGCGGAGGCTGCCGGACTTCCTGGCCAGGTCGATGCTGAGATCCCAGGAGCGCTGGGCCTCGTCGAGCTCACCTCGCAAGGCATATCCGCGCCCCAGGGCCAGGTGGCTGATGCCTTCCAGTGGCACGTCACCGATCTGCCGACTGAGGGCAAGTCCCTCCTGAGCCCAGTGCAGGGCCTCGTCCGCGTTCTCCAGCAGGGCGTAGACGAAGCTGAGCGACGTACAGACCCGGGCCTGTCCGGCCAGGTCGCCGAGTGTCTGGAACATCTCCAGACTCCGGAGCATGTGGATGCTTCCCTGCTCGAGCTCGCCTTGCTCGACGTCCGGGATCGCGAGGTCGTGTTCGAGCCAGGCCGCCAGCCGGTCGAAGCCGAACTCACCGGCCAGCTGACGGGCCACCGCGTCGCAGGTGCGCATTTCGGACCAGCGGTCGCGCGCCTCGTAGTACCCGAAAAGGGCTAGGCCGAGCTCGGGCACCAGGTGCCGGAGCGCGGGGGTCTGGCTGGCCTGGGTGAAGGCTTCGTCCAGGTTGAAGCGCTCGTGGTCAAGCCAGGCCAGGGCCGCCCGGGTGTCGGCGAGCTCAGGCAACTCTCGGGGGAGGGTGCTGGCCAGAGCCAATCGGTGGCTCGCCGGGTGAGTCAGTTGCTGGCAGCGCCAGGCCACGCCTGTGTACAGCTGGATGAGCCGGGTCATGGCGTCGGTGCGGGCGCCTTCGGACAGCACCTGGAGGCTGCGCTCGCGGGCGTAGGCGAGGATCAGGTCGTGGAAGCGGTAGTGGTGCGGGCCGATCGAGCCGAGCAGGTTCAGGTCGACGAGTCGCTCGAGCATCTGCTCGGTGTGCTCGACGGTGTCGCCTAGCAGGTGTGCGGCGGTGACCGTGATCAGCTCCGACGCGTTCGGTAAGCCGAGGATGTCGAGGGCGGCGGCGGCTTCCTGATCCAGCTTGTCGTTGCTGTTGGCAAGGAATTCGACAGAGCCGGCGATGTTGGCCCGGACGCCGGACTCGCCGGTGCCGAGTTCGTCGAGACGACGGTGTTCGTCCTCGAGTTGGTCGACGACGTACTCGACCGGCCAGGACGGCCTGGCCGCCAGCCGGGCTCCGATCAGCCGTACTGCGAGGGGCAGGTGGCCGGTCAGCTTGGCGATCGAGTGGGCGGCGGCACTGTCCGGGGAGACCTGCGAACCGGCCGCGATGCTGGACAGGAGCTGAACCGCGTCGGCCTCGTCCAGCGGGGTGAGGTTGATCTGCCGGAAGCCGGGCAGGGTGGTGAGTGCCCGGCGGCTGGTCACGATGACGGCCGAGCCCGGCGAGCCGGGCAGCAAGGCGGTCACGTGCCCCGCGCTGTTGGCGTTGTCGAGCAGGATCAGCATCCGGAGCTCGGCCAGCCGTGACCGATACAGGGCCGCGGCCTCGTTCACCCCTTCCGGAATCGTCCGGTCGTCGACTCCGAGCGATCGCAGCAGCTGACCGACGGCTTCGAGCGGAGTGATCACGTCGCCCGGGCCGTAGCCGCGCAGGTCGATATAGAGGTGCCCATCAGGAAAGTTGTCCGCAGCTAGATGCGCGGCGTGGATCGCCAGCGCGGTCTTGCCGACCCCACCCATCCCGGTCACCGCGGCCATCCGCACAGTCCCCGGCGCGCCGTCCGCCCGGGTGAGCGTCTGCAGCAGAATCTCCAGCTCAGCAGCCCGCCCCGTGAAGTCCGACAAGGCCGGCGGCAGTTGCCTGGGCACCTCGACGGCAGTCGGTGCCGGAGCGCTCGCGCCGCCGGCTCGCCGAGTACGCCGGGCAGCCAGCGCAAGCCGCTCGATCGACTCCTCGTCCAGCCCGAGCGCCGTCCCCAGCGCCCGGATCGTCTCGATCCTCGGCCGCCGCCGCGTCCCACGCTCCAGCAGGCTGACCCCCTGCTCGCTCAACCCGGCCTTCTCCGCCAGCGCAGCCTGAGTCAACCCAGCCGCCGTCCGATACTCCCGCAACAGCGAACTCAAATCCTCCTCACTCAGCCAACCCACCTCCCCACTAGCCCCGCATCAAACACCCGTTCGACCCCAACTCTAGGAGCTTCCACCCCCAACCGCCCCACCTGTCCACAGCACCAACGGACTAGCCCCAACGGACCAGCCTCAACTGTCGGCGGGCTCGTCACCCGGAGGTGGGTTCTCAGCGAGAAGCCGCAGCGCTACGGCCTCCTCCTGGGGAAGGATGGGATGGAGGAGGACAGCCGCCTGAGACCAGAGCGACCGGGCAGTGGTGAGGTCCTGCTGGGCGGCGTGCACCCGGCCCAGCTCGATGAGGACCTGACCTTCCCGTTGCTTGTCACCGAAGGCGCGAGCCAGCCGGAGGCCTGCCTGGGCCTGGGTCGCCGCCTCGGCAAGGCGCCCCTCCCTGAGATAGATGCTGGTCAGGAGCTGGTGACCTTCGGCCTGCGGGTTGCCGACGCCGATCTCGTCGAAGAGGGCCAGGCCGGTGAGGATTGCCGGTATCGCCAGGTCGTCACGGCCGGCCATCATGTACGACTGGCCGGCGGACAACTGCCGTTTGGCCTGGGACCGCAGATTTCCGGACTGTTCGGCCAGCGAGATGGCCAGATCGAAATGCTTCTTGGCAGGGCCGATCTCGCTCCGGAGCGCATGGAACCTGCCCAGTGCGAGGTGGCTGATCCCTTCCAGCAGATGGTCTCCGATCCGGCGGCTGTGGCCGAGCGACTGTTCGGCCCAGGTCAGTGCCTCGTCGAGCCGGCCCATCAGCGCATGAACGAAGCTGAGCGATGACAGGCAGCGGCCTTCTCCGGCAGAGTCCGCGCTCGCCCGGAACATCTCCAGGCTGTTCAGCATGTATGTGCGGGCCAGTTCGAAGTTGCCTCGCTCTAGCGCGGGAATGGCTTGGTCATGCTCCAGCCAGGCGGCGATGCGGTGGTAACCCAGCTCGCCGGCGATCTCGCGGCCGATGGCATCGACTGCACGCATCTCCGACCAGCGATACAGGGCCTCGAAGTAGCCGAACATGGCGAGGGCGAGTTCCGGAACAATGCTCCGGAGAGCAGCAGAGCTGTTCGCCTGGCGAATGAGTTCAACGAGGTTGGGCAATTCCCTGTCGATCCAGTTCAGGGCAGCCCGGGCATCCGGGAAGTCAGGCAACGAAGCTGGCGGCGGACTGGCGAGGGCAAGCCGGTGGCTGTCGGAATGCGTCAGCTGCTGGCATTTCCAGGCGATGGCGGTGTAGAGCTGGAGGAGGCGGGTGAGGGCATCGGTGCGGGCGCCTTCGGACAGGACCAGTTGGGCGCGTTCGCGGGCGTAGGCCAGGATCAGGTCGTGGAAGCGGTAGCGACCGGGGCCGGTGGATTCGAGGAGGTTCAGGTCGACGAGGCGTTCGAGCATCTGCTCGGTGTGCTCGACGGGCTCACCCAAGAGGTGTGCGGCCGTGACGGTGATCAGGTCTGAGGTGTTCGGGAGGCCGAGCAGGTCGAGGGCGGCGGCGGCCTGTTGGTCCAGCTTGTCGTTGCTGGTGGCAAGGAACTCGACGGAGCCGGCGATGTTGGCGCGGACGCCGGATTCGCCGGTGCCGAGTTCGTCGAGGCGGCGGTGCTCGTCCTCGAGTTGCTCCACGACGTACTCGACCGGCCAGGACGGCCTGGCCGCCAGCCGGGCCCCGATCAGCCGTACTGCGAGGGGTAGGTGACCCGTCAACCGAGCGATTGACTGGGCGGCTGCGGTGTCGGGTGCGACCTGAGGTCCGGCGATCCTGGACAGGAGCTGGACCGAGTCGGTCTCGGCCAGTGGGGTGAGGTTGATCTGCCGGAAGCCGGGCAGGGTGGTGAGCGCTCGTCGACTGGTAACGATGACAGCCGAGCCTGCTGCGCCGGGGAGCAGGGGAGTCACCTGTGCCGCGCTGTTGGCGTTGTCGAGCAGGACCAGTACTCGTAGGTCGGCCAACCAGGAGCGGTAGAGGCCCGCGGCTTCGCTCACACCAGCGGGGATCGTCCGGTCATCAACCCCGAGCGCCCGGAGCAGTTGGCCGAGCGCCTCCAGCGGATCGATAGCATCACCCGGGCCGTAGCCGCGCAGGTCGACGTACAGGTGACCGTCGGGGAAGTTGTCGGCCGCGAGGTGTGCGGCGTGGATGGCCAGGGCGGTCTTGCCGACGCCGCCCATGCCGGTGACGGCGGCCATCCGGACTGTCCCGGGCGGGCCGTCTGCCTTGGTGAGGGTCTGCAGGAGCAGGTCCAACTCGGTAGCGCGGCCGGTGAAGTCGGAGAGCGTCGGCGGTAGTTGCTTGGGCACTCTGGCTACGAGTTCATCCGGCGGGGCAACTGGCGCAGCCGGCGCGAGGCGGGGGACCCGAGCGGCCTGGGCGAGGACCTCGATCCCCGCATCGTCCAGGCCGAGTGCCGTGCCCAGTGCCTGGATCGTCTCGATCCTGGGGCGTCGGCGGGAGCCGCGCTCCAGCATGCTGACTGCTTGCTCGCTGAGTCCGGCCTTCCCGGCCAGGGCAGCCTGGGTCAGGCCGGCGGCGGCCCGGTACTTGCGCAGGAGGGTGCTCAGGTCCTCGCTCAGCTGACCCACCTCCCCGCTCGATCCCGGCGGACGAAACGCTCGTCCGGGGGCCAACTCTAGGAGCTTTCGCGCCGACCCGGGTTCGGTTGTCCACAGCCCCGATCGCGGAATGCCATCAGTTCAGCACTTTCCGCGGTCGCGGCACTTTGGTGACGGCGGCACTTCGGTGTCTTCTGACGCGGTTCAGTGACAAATGTTAAACCACTGTTTGAAAATAGCAGTGGGTATCCAATTGCAAACGCTCCGGATACGAAACCTCTGTGCCCAGTGGTCTTGTGGTGACATGTGACCAAATTGCAAAGGACCCCGGTTTCACCGGGGTCCTCGCTGTGCGTAGCCGCCTGGTTCAGGCGTTCGGGCGCTTACCGTGGTTAGCGCCCTTCTTCTTGCGTGCACGGCGCTTGCGGCCGGTCTTGCCCATAAGAAAGCCTCCTTGTAACAACTGCAAAGAGTCACAGTCTCTCATACCACGACGGTGTGCTCAGCACGGTGCGGCGGGTCACGGTCTGGCTTACAGTGTTTCGGCGCAGGTCGGATGAGCAAAATCTACTAAAGAGTCAGCGATGCGCTGTCTAGCCCCCCTGATCCCGCTACGGCGGGTTCAAGACTACGCCGCTGGTCGGAGGTGACTATCATGGCGAGCGACAGCTGGGACTGGTGAACTTTGCCGTAGCGGGAGACTGAGGTGACGCCCCGGTGAGAGCTTCGCTGCTTCGGGCAGCGGTCGCTGTTTGTGCCGTCGCCGCAGCGGCCGTGCTTGTGGTCTCACTGACCAAGATCACCTTTGGTCCTACAGTTCTTGCGCTCTGCGTGCTGATGCTTCTCGGCGGAGCGTTGCGGTTCAAGGTTCTTCCCAACCATCCGGCAGCTCTGGATTCTGTCGCCTTGGTTGCGGTCTTTGTCATCGCCGGTCCTTGGACCGCGATAGCCGTCGCGGTCTTCGGGTATCTGCCGCAGCTGAGACAGCCGTCGCCGATGGTGAAGCGGATTTTCAATCCTTCGTACCGGGTTCTCGCAGCGGCTGGTGGCGGCTTGGCCTATGCCGCGGCGGGGGGAGTGGTCGGCAGGGACGTCTTCGACCACATCCCGATGACCTTTGTCGCGGCGGTGGCCGGAACGATCGGTCACCAACTGACCAACGCGGTCCTGGTCAGCATCATCTTGTGGCTCGAAGGCCAGGTTGCTGTCGGTGCCTTCCTCCGCGAGGTCATCGCGCCGACCTTCATGCCGATGCTCGGATACAGCGCGCTGGGGGTCTTGCTGGCTGTCCTCTGGACAGGTGGGCTGGGCATCGTCGCGTGCCTGCTGGTGGTGGGGCCATTGATCGTCGTGCGATGGGCGCTGTCTCAGTATCAGGCTGAGAGAGCTGCCCAGGCCGCCACGATGAGGGCTTTCATTCAGATCATCGAGACCAAGGACCTCTACACCAGAGGCCATTCGGAGCGGGTCAGTGCTGGAGTCGGCATGCTCGGGCGTCATCTCCGGCTGACGGAGGATCGCCAGAACGCACTGGAGCATGCGGGACTGCTTCATGACGTCGGCAAGGTAGGGGTTCCCACCAGCATCATTCAGAAGCCGGGAAGGCTGGACGACTCCGAGATGGATGCGATCCGGCTGCATCCGGCACGGGGGGTCGAACTGATCGGCAACATCCCCTTTCTCGAAGAGGTCAAGTCGGCAGTGTTGCACCACCATGAGAAGTACGACGGGACCGGCTACCCGGCCGGCCTGAGTGGCGCGAGTATTCCCTACTTTGCCCGGATCATCGGAATCGTGGATGCCTTCGACTGCCTCACCTCGACGCGCTCCTACCGGCCGGCTCGCAGCGTCGACGAGACGCTGGGCATCCTGGTCCAGGATCGGTTCACCCACTTTGATCCGGCGCTGGTCGATGCGTTCGTCGATGTCATCAAGCACCGGGGCTGGACCGCCGCCGCGGTCGATCAGCCCCAGCCGGACGGCAATGTCCAGGTCAGCATCGACCACGACGATCTGAGCCTCGGTAGTGGTGGCGGAGCCTCCGGATCCGCGGCCGGGCCAGCATGATCCTGGCCGGTGAAACAGATGGTTTGGAGTCGCGGCGACTGAGTAGTGGCGTCGTGATTGCCTTCGCCGGTGGTGTGCTGGGACTCGTCTCCCTGATTCTCGTTAGTCGCCGAGGTCTGACCGAATGGCCGTTCGCGCTCGTGTTCGGACTCTTGATCGCGGTCGGCGAGATGGTGCAGTTCCGGGTGGACCGGAGTCGCAACAGGGCGCCGATCGCGACCAGCGCCGCGCTGGGATATCTGATGCTTCGCGGTCCGGCGGTCCACCTCCCTCCTGACCTGGCGCAGATCGTCGCGGTCACCGGCTTGGCAACGTTGGCGGGTATTCTGCCGAGGGCTGTCGCCGGCCTCGGATGGGATCTGGTGATCTCCAGTCGGCGTGTGCTGTCGGTGGCATTCGCCGCTGTTGTTTTCGATGCTGTGACTGCGGACAGGTTCTACTGGAACGGCTCCTGGACGCATGCAATGCTGCTGACCGGCACGATGCTGCTGGCGGTGTTGTCGGCCGGAACGATCGATGCGCTGGTCGGTGCTGGGCAGGCGACCGAAAGGTACAACCGCCCTTTTCCAGCGGCTCTTCGGGATGAGCTGGTGGTCATGGGCCGCATCGGAATGGCCATGGGGATCAGTGGGGTGCTCCTGGCGGCAGGTACGTCGCTGCTGGGCTTGTGGGCGCCGCCGTTGGTGGTTGTGCCGTTGTTGTTGACCCAGTTTGCGTTCAGGCGGTTCGCTTCGGCGCAGCGGACCTATCGGGCGACTGTGCGGTCGATGGCCCGGAGTACGGAGATCGCCGGATTCAGCAGTCCTGGTCAGAACGCCAGGACGGCGAGTCTGGCGGTGGCCATCGGGAATGATCTCGGGTTGACGCCGACGCGGATGGAGGCCTTGGAGTACGCCGCCTTGTTGTCCGGGGTGGGGCAGTTGGCGTTGGCCGATCCGAGTCCGGGTGGGGCGTCGCTGCTACGGACCAGGGAAGAGCGGCAGCGGGCAGCCGAGATCGGCGCTTCGGTGATCGAGCGGTCGGGCGTACTCGGCCATGTGGCGGAGATCGTGCGGCATTCGAATGATCCTTATCGGCAGGGGCGGGCCAGTAATTCGGATATTCCGTTGGAGAGCGGGATTGTGAATGTGGCGCTGGCTTATGAGCAGTTGGTGGGGGAGGGGACGGGGCAGAGTCCCGACAAGGCGATGGAGAGCATCGGGCTGGGGATCGGCGCGGAGTACGACCCGGTGGTGGTGGAGTCACTCCGGCGGGTGGTGGGGCGCGGCTTTCGGTTCTAGGTCGGCCCAGGAGGGGACCACAGCGGCTGGGACTCGGCCGGTGGCGCCCATGCCGGCGTACAGGAGGAGGCCTGCGCCTGCGGCGATGAGGACGTCGCCAGGGCTTACTGCTTGACCTAGGCCTGGAAGGGCGACTGGTACTACGTCGCCGAGCCAGGGGAGGGTCGTAGAAGGATCGGCGAGCTCGTGGCGTGGGTCCGCGACGAAGTGGTCGAGTCCGGCGCGTAGGAGAGCTGTGGCAGACACCGGCATCGCTCCGTTGAGGGCGACGACCAGGGCATTGCCGAAGAAGCCCAGGGCAAGCAGTGCTACGCCGGGGCGGAACAGGTTGAGCCGGAGGAACACGGCGATGCACGCGGCCGAGCCGATCAGGCCGACCGGGTAGGCGATGCCCCCGGTCAGGGCACCCAGGAGCTGGCCGATGCAGGCGGCCGCTAGCCAGTGCAGCCCGGCCAACGTGTTGTCGGCCAGGTTGCTGAAGCGGCCGCCTGTCAGCCGGGCCGCCCCCGCGGCGAGCACCATGACGAGCAGAACCAGTAACACCTTCGCGATTCTGCCCGCCATGGCTCGCTAATCCTGCTTAGCTCGCTTCCGTGCGTGTCGTGCTGATCACTATGCGTTGATGCGGATCACTGTCCGGGCGAAGGTCGAAGTACCGTCGCCGTAGGACAAGGTGCCCAGGTAGCGGGTCCCGGCAGTGAGCCCGGACCAGGACGCGGTCTGCGAGAACTCCTGTCCGACAGTGGTCACCTTGCTGGCCGGACTGGCCGTCAGGTTGCCCGCTGCGGTGCTCCCGAGCTGCCAGTCGAACTCACTGATCTCCTGCTGGGTAGAGCCCTTGGCCAGCGCGAACAGATCGACATACACGTCGTAGCTGCCCGCTGCCGGGTTGGTCAGGTCCACCTGCTCCTGAGCCGTGCCGCCCGTACTGGAGCCGACCAGACTCGCAGTACCGGCCGAGTAGACGAACATGTCGAGGTCGGTCCCCGCGGGCACGTCGGCGTCGAACGTGCCGAACCGAGCCAGCGTCGTACCGGCCGGCACTGTCACCGTGTACTTCGCGGTGTGCTCCGAGGCCGTCGGGCTCCCGGTCGGGAAGCCGGCACCACTGGGGTTCGTCAGGGTGCTGGTCCGCTTCGTCGCCGGAACCAGACCGGCTACGGACGTCGTCAGCGTTCCCGCGATGCCGGACTTCACCGGGATCTTCCTGGTTCCCGAGACGCCCGTTCCGGCGACCTCGAGCGGCGAGCGGACGCCGACCGGCCGGAGTACGAGCTGGCTGCGGACCGAGTGGGTGCCGTCGGACCAGATCAGGTTGCCGTTGACATAGGTCCCGTACGCCGCCGTCGTGCGGGCGAACGTGACCTTGTACGACGCCTTCTGGCCAGGCGACAACGTGAGCTTCTTGGGCGACACCGTCGCGGTCACGCCCTCGGGTGCGGTCACGGTGGCCTTGTACGTCGTACGCCGGGTGCCCACGTTCGTCACCGTCCGGGTCACCGTCTGGGTGCCGGCCAGGTCGCCGATCGCGATGTTCGGCTGGTTCAGGTCGCTCGGGTCCCGGCTGCCGAAGATCCGGCAGAAGTTGTTCGAGGCCGGCAGCTCACCGGTCCCGCAGAGGAACCTGGTCCAGTCGATCGGACCGGAGTCGTAGACCAGGCCCGGATCGGCGGCCGAGTTCGGCGTGACGTGACCGGAGCCGTAGTCGAACGGGCCGGCCGGTGCGCCGGTGTCACCGGTGATCGGGTTGCCCTTGTTGTCGAGCACCGAGGCACTCGTCATCAGGGCCGACTTGATCGCCATCGGGCTCCAGCGTGGGTGCAGCTGCTTGAGCAGGGCAGCGATCCCGGTGATGTGCGGCGCGGCCATCGACGTACCGGACTCGAAGTCGAAGCTGAGGCCGTTGTGGTTGACCGGGGAGACCGCGGCGAGCACGTCAACGCCGGGCGCCATGATGTCAGGCTTCAGGATGTCGCCCTGGCCGGCGATCGCCGGGCCGCGGGACGAGAAGGATGCTACCCGCGGTGCCTCCGCACCGGTCACCTTGTGGCCCGCGCCCAGGGACGCGGTCGCGCCGGGGTTGGCGCTGACGTACGCCTTGATGGCGGCCCCGTCGGTGTCGCTGACGTGCACGGTCGGCACGGTGTGCAGATCGGCGTTGAGGGAGTTCGGGCTGACGTTGGTCAGCACGACGCCGACGCCGCCGGCCTCCCGAACGGCCTGGCTCTTGTCGGTCCGGGCGTTGCTGCCCCGGTCGCAGACGACGATCTTGCCGGCCACCTTGGCCGGATCGAGGAAGCCTTCCGGATGCGCAGGATCGGCCACCTTGGAGAAGCAGAGCCGGGCGGAGGTCGCGTTCGCGCCCGGCAGCGCAGCGTCGGCCGCCAGGATGAGTGGACTGCTCGGTACGGCGGCGCCGAGGCCGGCGCCGGTGTAGGTGGCACCGTTGCCGAGGGTGACCGAGGCCTGGAAGGCGCGGTCATGGGTGCCGGCGGCAACCGACATCAGCCAGGGCGAGTTGTGCGCCACGGTGGCCGCGCCCGGCCCCGAGTTGCCGGCCGAGGTGGAGACGAAGATGCCGGCGGTCGCGGCGTACAGGAACTCGATCTCGACCGGGTCGACGTCGCTGGTCGAGCTGCCGGAGACCGAGTAGTTGATCACGTCGACGCCGTCGAGGATCGCGTCCTCGATCGCCTGGACCAGGTCGGCGGTGCTGCCGGACGCGCTGGCGCCGGTGTTCCACAACGCCTTGTAGACGGCGATCCTGGCGGCCGGGGCCATCCCGCTGCCCTTGCCGAGCGAGTTGCCGTTCACCACCATGTCGGTGTCGTAGTTGCCGCCCGCGGTCGACGCGGTGTGCGAACCGTGGCCGTTGATGTCACGCGGCGAGTTGACCTCGTTCACGTACGGCGCGGCGTGCACGGCCGCGTCGCCGCCGATGCCGGTGTTGTAGTACCGCGCGCTGACGATCTTGTTGCTGCAGTTCGCGGTCGTCCATTGCTCGGCGGCCAGGCAGCTACCCCGGAAACCGGTCAGCGGGCCGGGATTCGCCAGCGGCGCGAAGGACGGATTCTCCGGCCAGACCCCGCTGTCGATGTCACCGATGACGAGGTTCCTGCCGCCGCCGGCCTTGGCCGGTCCACCGAGCTGGTCCCAGAGACCGCCCGGCTTGTCGAGGCCGAGGAAGCCCGGCGTACTGACCGTGTCGGCCTGCCGGATCTCGTTCTTGCTCACGCTCAGCACGCCGGGCGTCCGGGCGAGCTGGGCCGCCTTCGAGGCGGTCATCTTCGCAGCGAAGCCGTTGAAGCCGATCGAGTAGTCGTACAGCTTGCTGACGCCGGCCTGCTTGGCGAGCGCGTCGTGCCGGCTGGTCAACAGGCCGCGGTACTTGGTGGCGTCCGCGGACCGGCCGTTGAGTTTCGCGCCGGCCGCGGGTTTGGTCGACTTGTAGCCGGCGATGGTGCCGGTGTAGCCGGCCAGTGGCAGGTCGGCCAGCTGGACGATGTACGTCGCGGTCGGGCCGGCCGCGGCCGGTGCGGCGGCGGCCGGATAGGCAGCGACCCCGGTGGCCAGAACGACAGTGGAGACGGTGGCGATGCTCACCGCCCGCCGTCGGGACGTGTTCAGGTAGCGCATGGGCGGAGTTCCCCCTACGGCTCAGGCGACGGCCCCGATGGCCGGCGCTGACTTCCCCAGGGGGAACTCTGCTCCTGCTATGCGCCTCTCAGCAAGCGGTCGGTGCCATTTAGTTGCCGGTGGCCCGTGCTGTGCCCTCGCCGTCCAGAACCTCGGGAAGGTCTTTCACACCAGGGTCTCCGGCGTCCGCGAGGTAGTCGGTCGGGTGCGTCGAGTCGACCCCTTCGGCCACCTTCAGAGCCCGGAAAATCGCCGTCAGGACAACAGCAATCACCAGGTTGATAACGAACGCCGTCAGGCCGATGTAGGCCTGCTTCTCGGTGAACGGGATGTTCGCCAGCGAGCCGCCGAAATGCTTCTTGGTGGCCGGATTGATCACCCGGTACGCCGAGATCGTGCCGAACACCATTGCGACCGCCCAGCCGGCCAGCAGCGCCCAGCGGTGCAGCCACCGGGTGAACAGACCGACCACGATGGCCGGGAACGTCTGCAGGATCCAGATCCCACCGAGCAGTTGCAGGTTCAGCGAGATGGTCTTGTCCATCCCGAGCACGAAGATCAGCGCCCCGAACTTCACCAGCAACGACGCCAGCTTCGAGACCTTCGCCTCCTGCGCCGGGGTGGCGTCCTTCTTGATGAAGTCGCGGTAGATGTTGCGGGTGAACAGGTTCGCCGCCGCGATCGACATAATGGCCGCCGGTACCAGCGCACCGACCGCGATCGCCGCGAAGGCGATGCCCGCGAACCAGGCCGGGAACTCCTGGTCGAACAGCCGCGGGATCGCCAGCTGCGGGTTCGCCAGGCCGTCCAGGCCCTTCACGTTGACCTGCGCCTTGGTGGCCATGAAGCCGAGCAACGCGAGCAGCCCGAGCAGCAGCGAATACGCGGGCAGGATCGCCGCGTTCCGGCGTACGACGTTGCGGTTCTTCGTCGACAGCACCGCGGTCACCGAGTGCGGATACATGAACAGCGCCATCGCCGAACCGAGCGCCAGTGTCCAGTACGCCGAGTAGCCGGTCATCCCGGGGATGAAGGCGCCGGCCGGTTTGCCGGTGGCCGGGTTCGTCGTCGCCAGCTTCGTCTTGGCCGCACCGAAGATCGCGTCCCAGCCGCCCAGGACGTGCGGCAGGTAGATGATCGCGACCCCGATCACCAGGTAGATCAGACCGTCCTTGACGAACGCGATCATCGCCGGGGCGCGCAGACCGGAGGAATACGTGTACGCCGCCAGGACGGCGAACGCGATCAGCAGCGGCAGGTCCTTGGCCAGCGTGTTGTTGCCGCCCAGGCCCATCGTCTCGAAGACCGCCTGCATACCGACCAGCTGCAGCGCGATGTACGGCATCGTGGCCAGGATGCCGGTGACCGCGACGGCCAGCGACAGCCCGCGGCTGCCGTACCGGCCACCGACGAAGTCCGCCGGAGTGACGTAACCGTTGCGGTGCGCGACCGACCACAGTCGCGACATGAAGATGAAGATGATCGGGTAGACCACGATCGTGTACGGGACGGCGAAGAACCCGCTGATCGCACCGGTGGCATACATCGCGGCCGGCACGGCCACGAACGTGTACGCCGTGTAGAGGTCGCCGCCGAGCAGGAACCAGGTGATGAAGGTGCCGAACCCGCGACCACCCAGACCCCACTCGTCCAGGCTCTCCAACGCACCGGTACGCCGCCAGCGCGCGGCCATGAACCCCATCACCGTCACCGCGGCGAAGATGATGATGACGATGGTCAGCTGGACCCAGTCGACCTTGGTGTTCATCGGTCGCCTTCCTTCCGGCTGGACCCGGCGTCGAGTCCTGCCGACGCTCGTCGTCTGCGTTCCTCGTGCATCACTAACCGGTAGGAGACGCTCACTGTGATCGCAGAGACGAACACCCAGGCCAGCTGGTACCAATAGAAGAAGGGGAATCCCCAGAGCCGGGGTTCCTCTTTGGCATAGGTGGAGACTAGAAGCGGTACTACTACTGACAACGCCAGCAAGACGCCGGCGATCCAGTAAGCGGGTCTGACCGCGGCCAGTTTGGACACAGCTACCTCCTCGGAACGACAGGCGCAACGCTGGACGCTACCGTTCGGCGCTACAGGGTGACTAGACCTTCAGGGTGGGCCATGGACACTGAAACGGGATGGAAGCTGCGGCGGGTCGTACTCTCTGTGCTGTTTCTGTTGTTCGTTGCCGTGCCGCTCTATCCCGAGCTGTACGGGCTGGAGGCGGTCAGCCCGTTCGCCCAGTTGGTCGCCTTCCGGCCGCAGGCGCTCGCGCTGGTGCTGCTGGCCGGTCTGCTGATGCTACTGCGCCGCGGCTGGCGGCTGGCCGCAGTACTGGTGACCGCGTTGTCGGTGGTCGGGATGGCGCTGGTCGCGCCGCGGGTGTTCTCCGGACCGACGCCACCGCCACCCGGGTCCAGGGCACTGACCATCATGGTGGCGAACGTGCTCGGCGGCGGGGCGGACGCCGGCGAGGTGGCCGACCTGATCCGGGAGCAGCGGCCCGATCTGGTGTCGTTGCCGGAGGCACGCGCCGACGTACGGCAGGAGATCCAGGACCACCTGCAGGGCCTGTCCTACCGCGGCTACACCCAGCAGGCCAACGCCGCGGTGGAGAGTGCGACGAGTGTGCTGGTGGCGTCGTCGCTGGGTGAGGTGCAGTTCGACTCCGAGAAGCTCTACACCGGCAAGATGAACTCGACCCAGCCGAAGCAGGCTCCGGGCGAGCCTGGTGCCGGCACGATCGGGCCGGTCCAGCAGACCACCACCCAGTTCGGCCACATCATCGTGACCGGTGGCTCACTGGGCAAGCTGCGGCTGATCGTCTACCACGGCTACCCGCCGCTGCCGTCCGAGGTGACCGCCTGGAAGCGGGATCTCGAGGTGGTGAAGGGCTGGTGCAGTCAGGACCAGCCGACGATCCTGGCCGGCGACTTCAACGCGACCAGCGATCACTACGACTTCCGGCAGGCGCTCGGCGACCACTGCCGCAGCGTCGCGCCGTCGGTCGGCGAGGGCCTGGTCGGGACCTGGCCGGCGGACCGGATCGGCCTGGCCCGGACGCAGATCGACCACGTCGTGATCACCGACGGGATCAAGCCGGGCAAGTTCACGACCTACAAGATCGCGGGCACGGATCATCGCGCGGTGATCGCGCACGTCGCCGTACCGAAGCCCTAGGAGTCCTAGGAGTCCTAGGCCTGGTTCGCCGCGGGCCGGTAGATGTAGGGCTGGGACGAGCGGACGGCTTCGGTGAGCATCAGCAGCATGTCGGCGCGGGCCTCGATCGACCGGCCGAACAGGTCGTCGTCACCGGGGATCGGGAAGCCCTTGACGCCGATCGCCAGCTGGCTGAGCAGCACGTGCAGCACGCCGCGGGCATTGAACACGTTCGGCGTCGGCCACTCCGGCAGCGTCTCGTGCATCAGCGGCTGCTGGGCCGCGGTCGCCGCGATCGGCTTCAGCCAGCGCTCGAGCTCGTCGGTGGTCAGCATGTTGCGGTGCAGGATCGTCATCACCGCGTGCGCGACCCGGTCGTGCTCCTCGTGGACCCAGCGGTACGGCGTGTCCTTCACGATCCGGTCGGCCAGCACGTCGAGGAGGGCCCGCAGTACGCCGGCGTCGCAGTGCCGCGACCTGGCCAGCGCACCGATCGCGTCCGCACCGTGTGCCACCGCGTGAGCCCAGCCGCAGTCGGTCACGTACCCGCGCAGGTCGCGCTCGCGCAGCAGCCAGGTGGCCAGCCGGTCGCCCCAGCGCATCACCACCTCGTCGTGCACCAGGAACTCGGCGTTGTCGCGGTGGATCACCTCCGCCAGCGTCAGCGCGGTGAACGAGCGCCGGAACACCGTGTCGGTGCCGTCCTCGCCGAGACCGTAGGCGAGCCCGGCGCACAGACCGTCACCGAAGCCGGGCAGCAGGTCGTCGTAGATCCCGCGCTCGAGCCAGGTGGCCAGCGTCGGGTACGCCAGCGCGTCCCGGATCTGCGGGTTGGTACTGGCCAGCCCGCGCACCAGCTCCTCGGTGAGGTCGGTCAGCGCCCGGTCGCGCGGTACCGCGTAGTCCGCGGCCATCACGTCCTGCCAGTACGTCGACTCCACCGAAGCATCCTTTCACTTGGATCCGAACAATCAACACCCATCCGCCGGATCTGTCGAGCCGGCGCCCGGCGGCCAGCGCCGCGACGTCTCGCCCGACCCGAGGCGCTAGGGTCAGGATCGTGCCGTCTTTGACCGATGTGGCGCGGAACCACACGACGCTGGACTCCGCCGACCTGGACCGGCTGCAGCTGCTGGTCTCCGACTGGCAGATGCTGGCCGACCTGTCCTTCGCCGACCTGGTGCTCTGGCTGCCGGACACCGAGGGGCTCGGGTTCTGGGCCGGTGCGCAGATGCGGCCGACCACCGGACCCACGGCGTACCTGGACGACATCGTCGGCAGCTTCATCCCGCGCGACCGCCGGCCGCTGCTCGACCAGGCCTACGACGGCGGCCGGATCTGCCGGGAGGGCGATCCGGAGTGGCGCGACGACGTCCCGGTCCGGGTGGAGACCATCCCGGTCCGCCGGGGCAGCCGGGTGATCGCGGTGATCGCGCGCAACACCAACCTGCTCGGCGTACGGACCCCGTCGCGGCTGGAGATCGCCTACCTGCAGAGCGCCACCGACCTGGCCCGGATGATCACCGACGGCATCTTCCCGTACGGCGGGGAGCGGCTGCTCTCGACCACCCCACGCGTCGGGGACGGCTGTATCCGGGTCGATCGGCACGGCATGGTGACGTTCGCCAGCCCCAATGCGTTGTCCGCCTACCGCCGGATGGGTCTGGTCACCGATCTGGTCGGCAGCCGGCTCAAGGACATCACCGCGGACCTGATCAACAGCGGCCGCAAGGTGGACGACGTCCTCGCGTCCGTCGTCACCGGCCGGGCCGCCCAGGAGATCGAGATCGAGAACCCGGAGGCGACGCTGTTCCTGCGGGCGATCCCGCTGCGCGCCGAGGGCGAGCACGTGGGCGCGCTGATCCTGCTCCGGGACGTGACGGAGCTGCGCAGCCGGGAGCGGGAGCTGGTCACCAAGGAGGCGACCATCCGGGAGATTCATCATCGCGTCAAGAACAACTTGCAGACCGTCGCCGCGTTACTCCGGATGCAGGCAAGGCGCATCACTGTGCCAGAGGCGCAAGCGGCCTTGTCCGAAGCGGTCCGCAGGGTGGGATCGATCGCGATCGTGCACGAGACCTTGTCCGAATCCTTCGACGAGCACGTGGACTTCGACGACGTGGCCGACCGGGTCGGCGCGATGGTGGCCGACGTGTCGACCGTGGCGACGCAGGTGACCACCCGGCGTACGGGCAGTTTCGGGGTGCTGGACTCCGAGGTGGCCACGCCGCTGGCGATGGTGCTGACCGAGCTGATGCAGAACTCCGTGGAGCACGCGTTCGGCGGCCGGGAAGGGGATGCGGCCGGGGAGATCCTGCTGGATGCCCGGCGATCGGTCGGCCGGCTGCGGGTGGTGGTGACCGACGACGGGCTGGGGCTGCCCGCCGGCTTCGATTCCGAGACGTCCGGAAATCTGGGCCTGTCGATCGTTCGCACACTGGTGATCGGGGAACTCGACGGAGTGCTGGAGTTCGGTCCGCGGCATGACGGGGGTCAGGGGACCACGGTCGTGCTGGACATCCCGGTCAAGGACTGAAAAACCCTGTGTTTACGGGAGAATAAGCGGTTTTGCCTGGAAGACACTGCGCCTGGAAATTTGAAAGGCCCCGCGGATCCCGCGGGGCCAGCCTCTTTGAAGAGGGCTCAGCGTGAAGCTCTGTCAGGCGGTGCGGATGCGAGCGCGGGCGTTGCGGCGCTTGAGTGCGCGTCGCTCGTCCTCACTCAGGCCACCCCAGACACCGTGATCCTGACCTGCTTCCAGCGCCCAGGCAAGGCACTGCTCACGCACGTCGCAGCGACGGCACACCTGCTTGGCCTCCTCGATCTGCATGATCGCGGGCCCGGTGTTACCGATGGGGAAGAACAGTTCCGGGTCCTCATCGAGGCAAACGGCCCGGTGGCGCCAATCCATGGCGGATCCCATCTCTCTCAGTAGTTTGTCTACGCTGACGGCTGGTCATGTGCCCGATCAGCGTGCCTGTAATCGCACGGGGGGTTGGTGCGAAGAGTTGTGAACGTTTTCACGAACGACTCCATGTTCCCAATCTCGCGTTAACGAAACAAGGGTTCTGGAGTTGTCGATCCGATCACAACACTTCCTTAACACTCCGAACCGGTGCACAGCGGTTCACCACGTCCGTATAGCGGACGAGGAAGCCTTCGTGCGATCACCCGTTCACTGCAAGTAACCGATCCGGACGCCCTGGGGTTACGCAAAACCTCGAAACCCTGTGGGGCTGAAGTTCTCCGGACACCGGTTGCCGGGGGAAAGAGGGTCATCATCCCGCTCGGCACTACGCTGGAACGCGTGCCGACCGAAACGACGCCGTCCACCGCACCACGTCCGCTCAAGCTAGCCGCGGCCGTGGTCGCAGCGGAAGGCCTTGTGGTCGCCGTCCTGGGAATTGCCGAAGTATTGACGATCGACCGCGACCGGCTGACCCTCGGCGTCACCACCGCAGCGTTCCTGCTCGTGTACGGCGTGGCACTGGTGCTCGTCGCTCGCGGGCTCTACCGGACCTCCACCTGGAGCCGCGGGCCGGCCGTGTTCGCCCAGCTGATCCAGCTCTGCATGGCGTGGAGCTTCTGGGGCGGGGCGACCTCGGCCGTGTCGGTGGTGCTCGCGCTCGCGGCGGTCGGCGTACTGGCCGGGCTGTTCCAGAAGGTGTCGATGGACGCCTTGGCCGACGACCCGACCAAGGACAATCCAGTCCTCTGACAGCGGGGCCGGCTTCCCCCACCCCGCTTTTGCCGCTTTTACTCCTTGAGCAAACCAGCGCGGAGTTCGGTGAGCGTCCGCGCCAGCAGGCGGGAGACGTGCATCTGGGAGATGCCGATCTCCTCGGCGATCTGGGACTGCGTCATCCCGCGGAAGAACCGCAGTGTCAGGATCCGCTTCTCCCGGGTCTCCAGCTGGGCCAGCAGCGGTTTGAGCGACTCGCGGTACTCGACGCTCTCCAGCGCCTCGTCCTCGCCGCCCAAGCCGTCCAGGACGGTGGTGGCATCCGCCTCGTTCTGGTCCGGGGCATCCAGCGAGAGGGTGTTGTAGGCGTTCGCCGACTCCAGCCCATCGATCACCAGGTCCGGTGCCAGCCCGAGCCGATCGGACAGCTCCGCGACGGTCGGGGCCCGGCCCAGCTCCTGGGTCAGCTCAGCGGTCGCCGCCGTCAGCGACAGCCGCAGCTCCTGGAGTCGCCGGGGGACCCGGATCGCCCAGCCCTTGTCCCGGAAGTACCGCTTGATCTCACCGAGGATGGTCGGCGTGGCATAGGTCGAGAACTCCACGCCGCGGTCGGAGTCGAACCGGTCGACCGCCTTGATCAGGCCGATGGTGGCGACCTGGACCAGGTCGTCGTACGGCTCGCCGCGGTTGCGGAACCGCCGGGCCAGGTGCTCGACCAGCGGCATGTGCAGGGCGACCAGGCCGTCCCGGGCCAGGATGTGCGCCGGATCGCCGCTCTTGGACGACCCCATCGCGGCGAACAGCTCGGCCGTCCGGGTACGTAGCTCGGTTGGCTCCCGGGCCTCGCCCGGGGTGCGTTCCTCGGTCACGCCTTCTCAGCCGCCGTCGCCGACGAGGTGACGGTGATCGTCAGCCGGCCGTCGACCGTCTCGGCCGCGACCGACTCGACCAGTGCGGTCAGCACGGTCCAGCCGAACGAGCCGGTGTCCGGCTTCCAGCCGTTCGGGACCGCGGCCGACGTACTGACCCGCATCAGCGGCGGGTCGATCTCGAAGACGCAGTCCAGTACGCCGTCGGAGGCCTGCGGGAGCAGCAGCGCACAGGCCTCGTCGACGGCGATCCGCAGATCGTCGATCTCGTCCACGGTGAAGTTGTTGCGGGCCGCCAGGTTGCCGACCACCGACCGCGGTACGGCGATGTAGGCGCCGTCGGCGGGGATGCTGAGGCGGACCTCGGCGGGTCGTCCGGTGCTGCTCACTGTCTTGTGCCTCCTGGCGGGAACTACGAGTTGTGCTGCTCCGACCGTAGCCTGGTCAGGAACGTCTTGGTGCGCTGGTGCTGCGGGTCGCCGATCACCTGTTCCGGCGGACCGGACTCGACCACCACACCGCCGTCCATGAAGACCACCGTGTCGGCGACCTCGCGGGCGAACGACATCTCGTGCGTCACCACGATCATCGTCATCCCCTCGCCGGCCAGTTCCTTCATCACGGCCAGCACCTCGCCGACCAGTTCGGGGTCGAGCGCGGACGTCGGCTCGTCGAACAGCATCAGCTTGGGCTGCATCGCCAGCGCCCGGGCGATCGCCACCCGCTGCTGCTGACCACCGGACAACTGCGCCGGGTACGCCGCGCCGCGGTCGCCCAGGCCGACCCGGTCGAGCAGCTGCTGTGCCCGGTCCCGCGCGGACTTCTTCGACTCACCCTTGACCTGCACCGGCGCCTCGGTGACGTTCTCCAGCGCGGTCATGTGCGGGAACAGGTTGAACCGCTGGAAGACCATCCCGATCTCGCGCCGCTGGGCCGCGATCTGCTTGTCGTTCAGCCGGTACAGCTTGCCGCCGCGTTCGGCGTACCCGGCCAGGTCGCCGTCGACCCAGATCCGGCCGCCGTCGATGTCCTCGAGCTGGTTGACACAGCGCAGGAAGGTGGTCTTGCCGGAACCGGACGGGCCGAGCAGGCAGACCACCTGGCCGGTGTCCACCTCCAGGTCGATGCCCTTCAGCACCTGGTTGTGATGGAACGACTTGGTCACGTTCACCGCGCGGACCAGCGGTCCGGCCACTACGTCTTGGCTCATCAGATCGTGTCCACTCCCGCCGGCTTCGGCGCCCGTCGTCCAGCCCCACCGAAGCCGCGACCGAAGCGGCGTTCGAGGAAGTACTGGCCCACCATCAGCACACTCGTCGCGGCCAGGTAGTACAAGGTCGCGGCGACCATGATCGGGAACGTCTTGTAGTACTGCGAACCGATCGACTGCAGCTGGTAGAAGAGCTCGGTGATCACCGGCAGCCCGATCAGCAGCGAGGTGTCCTTCAGCATCGCGATCGTCTCGTTGCCGGTCGGCGGCACGATCACCCGCATCGCCTGCGGCAGCACCACCCGGCGCATCACCTTGCCGCGGCCCATCCCGAGTGCCTGCGCGGCCTCGGCCTGGCCGGGATCCACGCTGAGGATGCCGGCCCGGGCGATCTCGGCCATGTAGGCCGCCTCGGACAGGCCGAGGCCGATCACGCCACCGACAATGCCGGAGAAGACCGTGTTCGCGTCGACGGTGGCGAACCGCAGGTCACCGTTGAGGCCGAGCCAGTCCATGATCTTCCAGTCGAACGGTACGCCGAACGACAGACCCTTCTGGAACAGGATTCCCAGCGCACCCATCGTGGTCAGCAGGACCAGCCGCGGCACGCTGCGGAAGAACCAGGTGAACAGCCAGGCGACCCCGGACAGCACCGGGTTGGGCGACAGCCGCATCACCGCGAACAGCACGCCGCCGCTGACGCCGACGATCATCGCCAGCGCGGTGACCAGCAGGGTGCCCTTCAGGAAACCGTTGATCACCGGCTGCTGGTTCATCGCCTCGAAGACGAAGTGCCACTCGAACGCCTTGTTCGTCACCAGCAGGTGGACGAACATCCCGGCGAGCACGACTACGACGGCGATCCCCAGCCAGCGACCCCGGTGCCGGACCGGCACAGCCTTGATCAGGCCGGGCCGGTCGTCTTCGGTTGCCATCTCAGGGATTGACCGCGAAGGTGCTGATCGCGCCGGACTCGTTGCCCCACTTGGCCAGCGCGGTCTTGTAGCCGCCCTCGGCGTTCAGCGCGGTCAGGGCCTTGGCGATCGCCTGCGCGAACGCGGTCTCGGCCTTCGGTACGACGTACCCGTACGGCGCGGCGTCGTAGATGTCACCCAGCGCCACGACCTTGCCCTGCGACTGCTTGGCGGCGTACAGGACGACCGGGGAGTCGGCCAGCATCGCGTCCGCCTTGCCGGTCGCGACGTCGGCGGTCGCCTGGTCCTGCTTCTCGCGGACCAGCAGGTTGATCTTCGGCTTGCCCGCGTCGGTGCACGCCTTCTGCTTGACCGGGATGTCGTCCTCGAGCTGGGTGGTGCCCTTCTGGACGGCGATGTTCTTGCCGCAGGCGTTGTTCGGGTCGACGCCCTTCGGGTTGCCGGCCGCGGTCGCCCACTGGGTGCCGGCGTTGAAGTAGCTGACCATGTTGACCTGCTGCTTGCGCTTGTCGTTGATCGTGAACGACGAGATCCCCATGTCGTACTTGCCACCCTGGACACCGGTGATGATCGAGTCGAAGGCGGACGGCTGCCAGTCGACCGTGACGCCGAACTTGGCGGCGACCGCGTTGAACACGTCGACGTCCATCCCGGCGACGGTCTTGCCGCCCTGGAGGAACTCGTTCGGCGGGTACGTCGCGTCCACGCCGACCACGATCTTCCCGGCGGTCTTGATCTTGGCCGGCAGTGCCGCGGCCAGCTCGGGGTCGATCGACGCCGAAGCGGTCGGCGTCGTGGCCGGAGCCGTGGTCGACGGCGAGCTGCCGGACAGGGTGTCCGAACCGCAGCCGGCGGCCGAGAGAGCCACAACGCCGCAGATCGCGAGCGCCGTACGAAGCGAATACATCTTGGTCCTCCAACTCAGGGGATCTCTGGTTCCGCATCTAAACACAGCCGTACCGGTCAGGTCGGCTCCACGTGAGTGGGATCGAGCACACGTTTCAGGAAGACGCGGGTGCGTTCCTGGGCCGGGTTGCCGATCACCTCGGCCGGTGGTCCCTGTTCGACGATCACGCCGCCGTCCATGAACACCACCCGGTCCGCCACCTCGCGGGCGAAGGCCATCTCGTGGGTCACCACGAGCATCGTCATCCCGTCCAGGGCAAGCTTGCGCATCACGGTCAGCACGTCGCCGACCAGTTCGGGGTCGAGCGCCGAGGTGGGTTCGTCGAACAGCATCACGGCCGGATCCATCGACAGCGCCCGGGCGATCGCCACCCGCTGTTGCTGGCCGCCGGACAGCTGGGCCGGGTACGCCGTGACCTTGTCGTTCAGGCCGACCCGGTCGAGGTTCGCCCGGGCGACCTGCTCGGCCTCGGCCGCACTGCGCCGCAGCACGGTCGTCTGGGCGATCGTGCAGTTCGCCAGCACGTTCAGGTGCGGAAACAGGTTGAACTGCTGGAAGACCATCCCGATGTGCTTGCGGGCGTCGTCCAGGTGGCAGTCGGGATCGGTGATGTCCTCGCCGCGGACGAACACCTGTCCTTCCTGCGGCTCGTCCAACAGGTTCACGCAGCGCAGCAAGGTGGATTTGCCCGAGCCCGACGGCCCGATCACGCAGACGACCTCGCCCTCGCTGACGGTGAAATCGATCCCGCGCAGGACGTGGTTGGAGCCGAACGACTTGTGCAGGTTCTTGATCTCGATGAGTTCGGTCATCAGCGTGCCCTCGCAGCCTTGGCCTCCAGCCGGCGGACCAGCAGGCCCAGCGGCAGCGTGATGATCAGGTAGCAGAAGCCCGCGGTCACCAGCGGGGTCAGGTTCGACTCGGTGTTGGCCAGGTCCCGGCCGAACCCGGTGAGCTCGAAATCGCCTGCCGACGTACCGATGATGAACACTAGCGACGAGTCCTTGACCAGCAGGATCAGGTCGTTGGCCAGCGGTGGCAGGACGATTCGGAACGCCTGCGGCAGCACGATCTTGCGGGTCGCGAGACCGAGCGGCATGCCGAGCGAGCGGGCCGCTTCGAGCTGGCCCTTGGGGACCGCCTGGATGCCGGCCCGGATCACTTCGGCCATGTACGCCGCGGAAACGATCCCGAGCGCGAGCCAGACCGTTCCGTACGGGTCGAACGGGATCACCAGGTTCTCGAACGCGATCGGCAGCAGGGTGAACGCGACGAACACCACGATCGCCGGCAGACCACGGAAGAACTCGATGTAGGCGGTGGCGAACCACCGGTACGGCCCGACCGAACTCAGCCGCATCAAGGCGAGCAGGGTGCCACCGAGCAGACCGATGACGAAGGCACCGATCGTGTACTCGATCGTCTTCAGGAAGGCGGTCGGCAGCCCGTGCTCGAACGCCGACTTGATCAGCGCCGGCTTGAAGAAGACGGTTGCGATCTGGCCCCAGTCCGCCGTGAAGGCGGCGACCAGCACGATCACGACCAGGATCGCGTACTGGATCGCCCGCGACCGCCGGGCCCGTTGCCGCGGGCTCAGCCGGGTGCGTGGTTCAACGTCGGTGCTGCTCACTTCTTCGGCTCAATCCCGAACCACTTCTTGTAGATCGTGTTGTAGGTCCCGTCGCTCTTGGCCTTCGCCAGCAGGTCGTTGAACTTGCTGACCAGCTTGTCGCCGCTCGGGTCACCCTTCTTCGCCGCGAAGCCGTACTTCTCGCCGGTGTCGAACTCGGTCGCCACCTCGGTGTCCGGGTTCGCGGTGACGAAGTTGTACAGCGCGCCGTTGTCGTTGATCGCGGCATCGACCTTGCCGGACTTCACGCTGTTCGTCTGCAGGGCCAGGTCGTTGAAGACGATGACCTCGAAGCCGTCCTTCTTGGCCGCCGCGTCGGCGTAGTCCTTGCCGGTGGTGTCGGCCTGGACGCCGATCTTCTTGCCCTTCAGGTCTTCCAGCGACTTGTACGGCGCGCCCTTCTTCACCAGCAGCACCTGGGAGGCATCCATGTAGGGCGAGGTGATGCCGATCGCGGCCTGCCGGGTCGGGGTGATCGTCATCGCACCCATGCCCATGTCGCACTTCTTGGCCTGGAACGCCGCGCCGGAGGTGATCTGCGCCCACTCGATGCTGATCACTTCCTGCTCCACGCCGAGGTCCTTGGCGAGCAGGTCCATCAGATCGACGTCGAAGCCGACGACCTTGCTGCCGTCCTTGTACTCGAACGGCTTGTACGACAGGTGCGTGCAGGTGGTCAGTTTGCCGGACTTCACCAGCTTGATGCCGTCGAGCTTGGCCGTGTCCCCGCCGGAGCCGGAGTCCTTCCCGCAGGCCGACACGCTGAGCGCAAGGAGCGCGACCGCGACGGTGGCGAGCTTGGCTCGGCTCGGGCGGACAGATTTTTGGCTGATCATGCTGGGCTCCTCGACAGTCGTTCCGGAACGCCGTCCCGATCAGTGCCGGGCCGGTTGCCCGCATCCTGACACAGCAGGCAGGCGCCTGTCGGCGACCTTTCCCGGAAGAGACTCGATCGTCACCCGGCCGACGGGGTGTGGGCACCCTCACAGATAGGACCAGTGAGTCCTGTGGTTTACTCGTAACGACGGGTGACCCCCTGGCAACGGCGCCGTTCGACGCACCCTGAATCGAACGCCCACTCCTTGTAAACGCTTGCTCACAGATGATGTGAAGGGTCCCCCCAATGGTCGCCGAACTGTTTCCGTCTGATCCCAACCCGTACGCCGGGGATCCTGTCTTCGAGCTGCACCGCGGCGGCAAGATCGAGGTGACGTCGTCGGTGCGCGTCGCGGATGCCGACGATCTGTCGATGGCGTACACCCCTGGTGTCGCCCGGGTCTGTACTGCGATCGCGGAGGACCCGTCGCTGGTCCGGCAATACACCTGGAAGTCGAACGTCGTCGCGGTGGTGACCGATGGCACCGCAGTGCTAGGGCTGGGGGACATCGGGCCGGATGCGTCGTTGCCGGTGATGGAGGGCAAAGCCCTGCTGTTCAAGGAGTTCGGCGGCGTCGACTCGGTGCCGATCGCGCTGGACTGCACCGACGTCGACGAGTTCGTGGAGACCGTCGTACGGATGGCGCCGTCGTTCGGTGGCATCAACCTGGAGGACATCTCCGCGCCGCGCTGCTTCGAGATCGAGCGCCGGCTGAAGGAGCGGCTGGACATCCCGGTCTTCCATGACGATCAGCACGGTACGGCGGTCGTCGTCCTCGCTGCTCTGCGCAACGCGTTGCGCGTCACCGGGAAGTCGATCTCGGACATCCGCGTGGTGATCTCGGGTGCCGGGGCTGCTGGGGTCGCCTGTGCGCGGATCCTGCTGCAGGCGGGCGTCGGCGACCTGACCGTGGTGGACAGCAAGGGCGTGTTGCACGAGGACCGCTCCGACCTGAACCCGGTCAAGCTGTCGCTGGCTCAGGACACCAACACCGGCGGCCTCTCCGGTCGCCTCGTCGACGCACTCGACGGCGCCGATGTCTTCCTCGGCGTCTCCGGCGGCACCGTCCCCGAGGACGCCGTCGCCCGGATGGCGCCGGGCGCGATGATCTTCGCCCTGGCGAATCCGAACCCCGAGGTCCACCCCGACATCGCCCACCGGTACGCCGCGGTGGTCGCCACCGGCCGCTCCGACTTCCCCAACCAGATCAACAACGTCCTGGCCTTCCCAGGCATCTTCCGCGGCGCCTTCGACGTCAACGCCTCCCGAATCACCGAAGCCATGAAACTAGCCGCCGCCCAAGCCCTCGCCGACCTCATCTCTCCCACCGACCTCCGCCCCGACTACGTGATCCCGTCCCCCTTCGACCCCCGCGTAGCTCCCGCCGTCGCCGCCGCAGTCTCCGCCGCCGCCCACACCGACGGCGTAGCCCGCCCCTGATTCACCTCCGCCGAACACTGTTTTTTCGTTCGCTGGCACGTTTATAGCCCGTCAGCGGAGGAAAGAACGGTGTTCGGCGTGACTTAGGGTGGGGACATGCTTGCTGCTTATGCTGCCAGGGCTCGTGCTGAGGATCCGCTGTCCGCGTTGGAGGTGGGGGATCGGCCGGAGCCGGTGGAGCAGGACGGGTGGGTGACGGTCGAGGTGAAGGCGTCGGCCTTGAACCATCACGATCTTTGGTCGCTCAAGGGTGTGGGGCTGGCGGAGAACCATCTGCCGATGATTCTGGGGTGTGACGCGGCCGGGATCGATCCAGATGGCAACGAGGTGGTGGTGCATGCGGTCATCTCGGACCCGTCGTGGCAGGGGGACGAGACGCTCGACCCGAAGCGTTCGTTGCTGAGCGAGCGGTACCAGGGCACGCTCGCCGAGAGAGTCTCGGTGCCGGCGCGCAACGTCGTACCGAAGCCGGCCGGGTTGAGTTTCGAGCAGGCGGCTTGTCTGCCGACGGCATGGCTCACGGCGTACCGGATGCTCTTCACGCAGTCCAACCTGAAGCCCGGCGACACCGTGCTCGTGCAAGGCGCCGGCGGTGGAGTCGCCTCGTCACTGATCACGCTGGCGCGCGCCGCCGGGATCCGGGTCTGGGCGACCAGCCGGGACGAGGGCAAGCGGGCGAAGGCGCTGGAGATCGGGGCGCACCACGTGTTCGAGTCCGGCGCGCGGCTGCCCGAACGCGTCGACGCGGTGATGGAGACCGTCGGCGAGGCCACCTGGTCGCATTCGCTGAAGGCGCTGAAGCCGGGAGGCACGGTGGTGATCTCGGGCGCGACCAGCGGCCAGGCGCCGAAGTCGGCCGAGCTCAACCGGATCTTCTTCCTGCAACTACGGGTCCAGGGCTCCACGATGGGCACCCGGACGGAGTTGGCCGAGCTGGTGCAGTTCATGGCGAACGCGGGGATCTCGCCGCACATCGACAGCACCTTCGCGCTGGCCGACGCCCGGCAGGGGTTCGCGAAGCTGCACGAGGGCGACGTCTTCGGCAAGATCGTCTTCACCGCCTGATGGAGCGGAACGGCGCGGCGGAGATCCTGCCGCTGATCCGCCGGGCGACGGTTGCCGATGCCGAGGCGGCCGCGCGGTGTCACGTGCTTTGCTGGCGCGAGGCGTACGCCGGGTTGGCCGACCCTGAGCTGTTGCTGGCGCGCACGAGCGACCTCGTACGGCGTACCGAACGGTGGGCCTCCCAGATCGAGGCCGGACTGGTGCGCTGGATCGCGGTGAATCCCGATCCGGCGGCCTCGATCGACGACCGGGTGATCGGGTTCGCGTCGCCCGGTGAAGCACGGGACGAGGACGCACCGGTCCCGCTGGAGCTGTATGCGATCTACGCCCGGCAGGCCTGGTGGGGGACCGGGCTCGCCGGGCGGTTGCTAGATGTTGCTATCGGCAAGGAACCGGCCAGCCTGTGGGTGTTCGAGGGGAATGCCCGGGCACTGGCTTTCTACGCCAAGCACGGCTTCGCGCCCGACGGCGCCCGCCTGTACGACGAAGCCTTCGGCCTCCACGAGATCCGCCTCGTCCGCGGGGAGCGCTGAGGCCGGCGGTTCGCGTGACGCCGTACGCCTTCGGCCTGGTCCGCCGGGATCTGTGTGACGCTGTTTGTTGATGACGTTTCATGGCTGAAACATTGCCGTCGCACCGGGGCAACGAGGCTGGCGCAGGCTGGGCTCACCGCGGGAAACCCCCGCGGGTTCGATCCGCCCGATCGATGATGCGAGCAGGAGTGCCCATGAGGCCGACCTTGACGGTGATCGCCGACCCCGCCGACCGCTGGATGACCAAGGCTGCGTGTGTCGGCCAGGCGCCGGCGTACGACGAGAGCGCGAGCCAGTGGGAGCAGCGCAAGGCCCAGGCGGTCTGCCTCACCGCGTGCCCGGTGCTCGAGGAGTGCCGTGAGTGGGCCCGCCGGACCAAGTTCACCGGCACCGCGGCCGGCGAGAAGTTCCTGTACGGCCGCCGCCGTGGACGTCCCGGTCCCGCCGAGCGCCGCCGTACGGTCGTCGTCGAGGAAGCCCAGCAGGCGAGCTAGACGCCGACCAGCTCGTCGATGCGTTCCTCGGCGGGCTTCTCGGTACGCCGGAAGGGGGCCGTGATGGTCGGGAGCAGCTCATGCCGGTTCCGGACCATCACGAAAATCGTCAGCGCCAGGTAGACGCCACTGATCACGTACCGACCGGACTGACCCGGTACTGCGAACTGCACGGCGAACAGGGCCAGCAGCGTCCAGGCAGCCCAGCGGGGGAAGCGCAGCGTCAACAGGATCGCGATGCCGAGCAGCGTCTGTGTCGCGGTCAGCAGGAACTCCTCTACCTGGCGACCGTCCAGGGCTAGAGCCGCACCTCCGCCACCGATGCCGTAGGCGATCGGGAGACTGCCGATGAGCAGCGTCCACTGGTTCACCTTGGCCGAGATCAGCAGGCCGAGTGCTGCACCGCCCTTTCCGCGCCAGGCGAACAGCAGCGCCACGATGAACTCCGGAGCCTCTGAAGCCAGCGGAGCCAACCACTGCACCAGCAGGAACTGGTCGATCCCCAGTGCCTGGCCGCCCTCGACCAGAGAGTTGGCGAACGGCTCTGCCGCCAGCAGGATCACTACGGCTGCCGTGGCGAACATGGCGATCACAGTGATCCGGCGTTGCGTGGTTGGCAAAGCACCGATGCGCTTGGCCGGCCCTACTAGGTCGGGTTCCTCGTCGTGGCCAGATGAGGCTGCCCTGTAGAGGTAGTAGGCGAAGAAGGCGAGTAGTGCGATGCCCAGCACCAGGTGGATCTCGCCGGTCACCGGGATGACGAAGGCGATCACACCGGCGACAGCGAGGAAGCCCAGCTCGCGCCGGTAACCCGAGTCGAGCACTAGGGCTTTGACAGAACGCCCGCTTCGGCGACTGGCGACGTACAGGCTGAGCAGGACGACGCTGGACCAGCCGAGGCCGAGCAGAAGCCGGTTGGAGCCGGTCATGTTGGCTGCCGCGTACTGCACGAACTCGGGCTTGCTGCCGGCCGTATGGGCGAAGTACAGATCGACCGCGTATTCAGGGAGGACGGCGATCACGGCCAGCAAGGCGATGGCCAGACCGCCGGAGATGTCCATCTCGGCGGCTTCGGCGGCCCAGGCCAGCACGAACGACGCCGCGACCACGCCGAGGCCGAACACCACGATCGCCAGCGGTGCCCACGGATGCACGCCGGTGACCCGGAGTGCGACCGCCGGAACCGCTGCGATCAGCAGGAGCAGCACGGGGCGAAGTGCTCTGAACATGCCTCCAGCCTGCCACCGTTTCGATACTTTCGCAATTGCGAAAGTGTGAGACCGTCCTCACCACCGGCCTGCCGTACTGCGAACGGCCCGCGCGGGGGCGACAATGACTCAGCCATGACCACCACGCCGCCCGAGCCGCCCGCGCAGTCGCCGCCGGAGTCGCCTCCGAAGCCGCCTGTGGGGCCTCCCGCGCAGTCGCCGCCCGAGCCGACGAAGGCGCAGCTCGAATCCGCCGCCGGGACCTTCGCGATGCTCTCCGCCCCGGTCCGCCTGCACCTGGTGTCGCTGGCCGCGCAGGGCGAGTACGACGTGGGCACCCTCGCCGAACGTGCCGGGGTCAGCATCGCCACCGCGAGCCAGCACCTCGCCAAACTCCGCCTGGCCGGCATCATCACCGCCCGCCGCGACGGCCGCAGGCACATCTACACGGTCGACGACCCGCACGTCCTCAACCTGGTGGACCAGATCTTCGAACACATCGCCCCCGACGGCACCCTCGCCCCCGACCCACCCCTCCGCCGCCGCCCACCCCACACGGACTAGCCAGCCTGTCCCGATCGACAGGATCAATCCGCCAGATTCTCCTGAAGCCCACCCCTGCCCGAGCGTGAACCACGGCACCCGGCACCAATTGATCCTGTCGATCGGGACAGCCCAACCAGGCTTAAGGCTGTCTGAAGGTGGCTGGGCAGGGTTGGGGCTGTCGGTAGCTGATCAGTCTGGGGGAGTCAGATGGGTGTGGCGTTCGGTGCGGGACGTGTTGATGCGTTCGGCGGCGAGGTTGGTGGCCTGGGTGGGGTCGCCGTCGGTCAGGCGTTGGAGGATGTCGGCGAGGTGGGTGATGCGGCCGCGGCCGCCCCAGTAGCCGTCGGGGATCTCGGTGGGGAAGACCCAGACGCGGCTCGGGTCGCGCGGCCAGGTGCCGGCTTCGGCGTCGAGGACCGCTTCGGTCACCTCGGCCACGACCCGATCGCGGGCTGCTCGGTCGAGTTGGCCCTCGGGGATGGTCGGGATGACCTTGTAGCGCGGGGCTTCCGCCACCTCGCCGCCTACGTAGACGGCGGTGGGCCGATGCACGAACGCCCACGAAACCTCCCGCGTCACCGGGTCCGCCGGGTCGAAGCCTTCGTTCGTGATCAGCAGATCGGTGAGCCGCCGGAGCAACCGGGCCTCGGCCTCCGAGGTCAGGGCGCCGACGGGGATGTGGATATCCAGCATGGGCATTGGCCGACAGTAGAAGTGCTGGGTTTAAAAAGTCAACTTATCTCGGATAGGGTGAGTTCATGAGGATCAGCTCGGAGAACTGTTCGGTGGGCCGCGCGCTGGCGGTCGTCGGCGAGCGCTGGTCACTCCTGATCGTCCGGGAAGCCTTCGACGGCGTACGACGCTTCCAGGACTTCCGCAACCGCCTCGGCATCGCCAGCAACCTGCTGTCGACCCGGCTGGACACTCTGGTGAGTGCAGGCGTCTTGGAGCGAGTCCCCTACCAGGACCCAGGAGGCCGCCGCCGTGACGAGTACCAGCTCACAGAGCGCGGCGCTGATCTCCGCCCAGTTCTCCTGGCTCTCCTGCAATGGGGCGACAAGTACCTGGCCGATCCCGCAGGCCCCTCGATCATCCCCCGCCACCTGACCTGCGACGAGCCAGTCCGGGTAGTCCTCGAATGCACAGCCGGCCATCGTCCACTAACCGCCGACGCAGTACGCCGTACGCCGGGGCCCGGCGCGCTCATCAGCTAAAGGATGTGTCGCAGGTAGCGCTCAGGAGTGTCCAGGTAGGCGCGCCAGTTCTGGACGATCTCCAGCTCTCGCCAGTTGGCCTCGCGAATGCCCCAGTCGCCGACTTCGAGGATGGTGGCGCCTGGCAAGGAGCAGACAATGGGGGAGTGGGTGGCGCAGATGACCTGGGCACCGCCGGTACCTAGTTCATTCAGTACGCCGACCAGAGCGAGGCTGGAGGAGAAGGACAGAGCTGACTCCGGCTCGTCCAGGCAGTAGAGACCGGGACTGTCGAAACGGCTCCGCAGTACTTCGAGGAAGCCTTCGCCGTGACTCAGTTCGTGGAACCGAGGATCGTCGCGGGCACCAGGGTTCTGCTCCAGGTAGGTGTAGTAGCCGTGCATAGTCTCCGCGCGGAGAAAGAACCCCCAGCGTGCGGAACCAGCGCCGCGGGTCAACTGCAGATCGCCGGCCAGCGACGACTCCGACGCACGCGTCGTCAGCCGGGCACCGGTGGAACCGCCCTCGGGTGACATCCCGAACGCGATCGCGATCGCCTCGACCAGCGTGGACTTCCCGGCCCCGTTCTCCCCGACCAGAAACGTGACGCCGGGATTGAACTCGAGCCCGTCGGTGAGGATCTGCCGGACGGCCGGGATGGTGTGCGGCCAGGCCCCGGAAACACGAACGTCCTTCGCCGCGGCAACCCGGCGTACGGGATGAGCGGCGAAGGACATTCAGAAAGGCTAGAACAACAGGGGTCGAGAACGGTGCTAGGAGGTCTAGTCGTCTTCGTCGTCGAGGCGGGCGAGCCAGGTCGCGAAGCGTTCGATCGGGGTCTCGAATTCGGGGTTCAGATCGACGAACTCGCGGAGCCGCTCGGCGACCCAGGCCAGCGTGACGTCTTCCTCGCCACGCCGGCCCTCGAGTTCTTCGATCCCTCGGTCGGTGAAGTACACGTCAGGCGAAGGCCTGCTTCATCAGCGTCGCCGCCTCGGCGACGTGGACGCCGTGCGAGCCGACGGAGGTCGCCGACATGGCCGGCCGGGACACCCGGTAGAACGGCTTGCCGCCCAGGTGCTCGGTCAGGTTCAGTGCCATGAACGGCCACGGACCCTGGTTGGCCGGCTCGTCCTGGACCCAGCGGATCTCCTGCAGGTTCGGGTACTTCGCCAGCTCGGCCTTGATCTCCTCGGCCGGCAGCGGGTAGAGCTGCTCGACCCGCAGGATCGCGGTCTCGATCGTGTCCGGCTCGGCCTTCTTGCGCTCGGTCTGGAGGTCGTAGTAGATCCGGCCCGAGGTCAGGATGACGCGCTTGACTGCACCGAGGTTCTGCGCGGCCTCGGTGTCGCCCAGCACCGGCTTGAACGTGCCGCTGGTGAGTTCCTCCGGCTGCGACACCGCTGCCTTCAACCGAAGCAACTGCTTCGGCGTGAAGACGATCAGCGGGTTGTGCTCCTCCTGCAGCGTGTGCCGCCGCAGCAGGTGGAAGTACGACGCCGGCGTGGACGGCTGTGCCACCGTCATCGCGTTCTCCGCGCACAGTGCCATGAAGCGCTCGATCCGGGCCGACGAGTGGTCCGGCCCCTGGCCCTCGTAGCCGTGCGGCAGCAGCAGTACGACGCCCGACTTCTGGCCCCACTTCGCTTCACCGGCCGAGATGTACTCGTCGATGATCGACTGGGCACCGTTGACGAAGTCGCCGAACTGCGCCTCCCACAACACCAGTGCGTCCGGCCGCGCCACGGAGTACCCGTACTCGAATCCGAGTGCCGCGTACTCGCTCAGCAGCGAGTCGTAGACGTAGAAGTTGGCCTGCTGCTCGTCCAGGTGCTGCAGCGGAACGTAGTCCTGCCCGTTGACTCGGTCGATGATCGCGGCGAACCGCTGCACGAAGGTCCCGCGCCGGCTGTCCTGTCCCGCGAGCCGAACCGGACGGCCGGCCAGCAGCAGCGATCCGAAAGCGGTGATCTCGGCGCTCGCCCAGTCGACCGGTCCCTGCGTGATCGCGGCCGCACGACGCTGCAGCTGCGGCATCACCTTCGGGTGAGCGGTGAAGCCCTCCGGCAGCGTGGTGTACGCGTCGGCGATCTTCTTCAGTACTTCGGGCGTGGTGGCCGTCGCGTCCGGCCCCTCCGGCTTGTCCGGGTAGACCGGGACCGTCACGTACGGCGCTGGCGTGTCCGGCTGCGACTTCGCCTCGCGCACCTCGGTGAACACCCGCTCCAGCCGCTGCTGGAAGTCGCGCATCGCCTGCTCGGCCTCTTCGACCGTGATGTCGCCACGGCCGATCAGGGCCTCGGTGTAGAGCTTGCGGACGGACCGCTTCTGCTCGATCAGGTCGTACATCAGCGGCTGGGTGAACGACGGGTCGTCGCCCTCGTTGTGACCGCGGCGGCGGTAGCAGACCAGGTCGATGACGACGTCCTTGTTGAACGCCTGGCGGTACTCGAAGGCCAGGTCCGCGACCCGGATGCAGGCCTCGGGGTCGTCGCCGTTCACGTGGAAGATCGGTGCCTGGACCATCCGCGCGACGTCGGTGCAGTACATCGACGAGCGCGACGAGGCCGGCGAGGTGGTGAAGCCGACCTGGTTGTTGACGATCACGTGGATCGTGCCACCGGTGCGGTACCCGCGCAGCTGCGACAGGTTCAGCGTCTCGGCGACCACACCCTGACCGGCGAAGGCCGCGTCACCGTGCACCAGCAGCGGCAGCACCGGGAAGGCGGCGCCCTGGTCGAGGATGTCCTGCTTGGCCCGGACGATGCCCTCGAGCACCGGGTCGACGGTCTCCAGGTGGGACGGGTTCGCCGCCACCGACACCTTGATCTTGTCGCCGAACTCGGAGACGAACTCGCCCTCGGCGCCCAGGTGGTACTTCACGTCACCCGAGCCCTGGACCGTCCGCGGGTCGATGTTGCCGTCGAACTCGCGGAAGATCTGGCTGTACGACTTGCCGACGATGTTCGCCAGCACGTTCAGCCGGCCGCGGTGCGCCATCCCGATGGTGACCTCGTCCAGCCCCGCTCCGGCGGCCTCTTCGCAGAGCTCGTCGAGCAGCGGGATGGTGGTCTCGCCACCCTCCAGCGAGAACCGCTTCTGGCCGACGTACTTGGTCTGCAGGAAGGTCTCGAACGCCTCGGCCTCGTTCAGCTTGGCCAGGATCCGGAGCTGCTCCTCGCGCGGCGGCTTGGTGTGCGGCCGCTCGATCCGCTCCTGCAGCCACTTGCGCTGCTCGGGGTCCTGGATGTGCATGTACTCGATGCCGACGGTCCGGCAGTACGAGTCGCGCAGGATGCCGAGGATGTCGCGCAGCTTCATGAACCGGCGGTCGCTCTGCGCCCCGAAGGAGCCCGTGGCGAACTCGCGGTCCAGGTCCCACAGGGTCAGCCCGTGGGTGGCGACGTCCAGGTCCGGGTGGCTGCGCTGCTTGTACTCCAGCGGGTCGGTGTCGGCCATGATGTGGCCGCGCACCCGGTAGGCGTGGATCAGCTCGAGGATGCGGGCCTGCTTGCTGATGTCCTCCTCATGGCTGTGCGGGAGGTCGGCGGCCCAGCGGATCGGCTCGTACGGGATCCGCAGGCTCTGGAAGATCTCGTCGTAGAAACCCTCCTCGCCGAGCAGCAGCTTGTGCAACCGGCGCAGGAACTCACCCGACTGGGCGCCCTGGATGATCCGGTGGTCGTACGTCGAGGTCAGCGTCATCACCTTGCTGACCGCGAGCTTGGCCATCGTCTCCTCGGCCGCCCCCTGGTACGCCGACGGGTAGTCCATCGCGCCGACACCGATGATGCAGCCCTGGCCGCTCATCAGCCGCGGCACCGAGTGCTGGGTACCGATCGTGCCGGGGTTGGTCAGGCTGATCGTGGTGCCCTGGAAGTCGGGCAGCGCGAGCTTGTTGTCCCGGGCCCGCCGGACGATGTCCTCGTAGGCCATCCAGAACTCGGCGAACGTCATCGACTCGGCGGCCTTGATCGACGGCACCAGCAGCTGCCGGGTGCCGTCGGGCTTCTGCATGTCGATGGCCAGACCGAGGTTGATGTGCTGCGGCTGCACCAGGGTCGGCTTGCCGTCGGTCTCGTCGTACGACGCGTTCATCTCCGGCAGCGTCTTGAGCGCCTTCACCAGCGCCCAGCCGACCAGGTGGGTGAACGAGATCTTGCCACCGCGGGCGCGCCGCAGGTGGTTGTTGATCACGATCCGATTGTCGATCAGCAGCTTGACCGGCACCTCGCGGACGCTGGTCGCGGTCGGGACGTGGAGGCTGGCCTCCATGTTCTGCGCCGTCCGCGCGGGCGCGCCGCGCAGGATCCTGCGGTCGGAATCCGTGCTGGTCTCGGGTGCGGGCTTGGGCTGCGCGCTGGGCGGCTGGTTCACCGTGCCTCCGGTCGGAGCTCCGCTCGCGGCGGGGGCGGCTTTGGCTGTCGATGCGGCCGGCTGTACTGCGGACGCCGGCTGCGCGGCGGGTGCCGGCGGCTTGGCGGTCGCGGGGGCCGGCGCGGCCGGAGCCGGAGCAGTGGCGGCTGCCTGGGCGGCCGGCTGGCTGGAGGAGGGCGCGGCGGGGGCGGTACCCCGGCTGGGCGCCTCCGGCGTCTTGTTGTCCGATACGGCGTCGGGACGGGGAGCGTCGGCCGGGCCGGTCTTCACCGGCTTCGCGTCACCCGTGCTGTCCCCCTTGAAGCTGTCGCTCTCGAAGTAGCTCGACCACGCCTGGTCCACCGACTTCGGATCCTGGAGGTACTTCTCGTACATCTCGTCGACCAGCCATTCGTTCGCTCCGAAGGCTGCAAGGGGGTTCGTCTCTGATGGCTCGGTGGCCACTTGGCAGTTCGCCTCTTCCGATCGGGTCAGATACCACTGTTATGACTGCTGGTGTTATGGGGTGCTTCGGAGCCAAGGCTAATAGCTGCCGCAACTGTTGCGCAGCCCGGGATCACCGGACCAGTCGACCAACTGGTTGGCGCGAGCCGAGTTGATCGATCGACCGCTGGAACACCTTCTGCCGTGGTGTTTCAGGAGGCCGCGGACAATCCCGTTTGACAGCCACCCGATCGGACCTCTGCCGGACTGCCGGACGCGTTGCAGTACGGGCCTTCCGGCGCCCTGGGCGATGGTTTGGCGGTAGTCGGTTGAGCGTGCTTGGCCACTGTATGCAGCTGCCTCATCGCGCCCTGTCATGCACAGCTGTGCACAAAGGTGTGGTCAACGTCACTCAGTGGATCAGTCCAGTTCTCAGCGATTGGCTAGCCGGCGGACCAGCTTCAGGCCGGACCAGGTGGCATCGATCGCACACACCTTCACATCCACCACACCGAGCGGCAGGGCCAGCTCCCGCACCCCGTTCTCGTCCAGATCGGTCGGTACGCCGGACGCCCGCTTCGGCCAGGCGACCCAGATCATCCCGGCCGTAGTGGTCCGCGGCAACAACACCCCCAACCGCTTCACCAACCGAGCCCGATCCGCACAAAACACCAGAACCACGTCGTACGGCGTACTTCCGCGCCCGAGCCTTCTCGCCGGCACCACCTCGTCCGGCAGCCCGTCGATCACAAACCCGTCCGGTGCTCCATCCAGCAATACGGCGTACCCAGGCTTGATCCCGAGCTTCGCGCCCAGCGGCTTCCCGGAGTACCCAACCGTCGTCATACCCCACATTCTCACCACACCCACGCCCACACCCACGCCCCAGCAGCCCCCGTCCTCCCCACACCGACCAGCTCCCGTCCTCCCCACGGCGACCGGCTCGCGTTCTCTCCACGACGACCGGCTCGCGTTCTCTCCACGGCGACCGGCTCGCGTTCTCTCCACGGCGACCGGCTCGCGTTCTCTCCACGGCGACCGGTTCCCGTTCTCTCCACGGCGACCGGTTCCCGTTCTCTCCACGGCGACCGGTTCCCGTTCTCTCCACGGCGACCGGTTCCCGTTCTCTCCACGCCGACCAGTTCCCGTTCTCTCCACGCCGACCAGCTCCCGTCCTCCCCACACCTGCCGGCTCGTCCCGCCGAGCACCGCCCGACCTACCGGCTCGACTTACCGCCCCCACTCGACCTACCGGCTCGACTCGCGGTATTTCCGCCAAGAAATCCGTGAGTCGAGCCGGTATGTGGCGGCGATGCCGCGAGCCGAGCCGGTAGGTGAGAGCACTGGCGGCGAGTCGAGCCGGGTAGTGGGCATCAGCATCGGTGTGGGTGGGTTTCCCTGGGCGGTTCTGGGGACGGAGGCAAGGTCGGTGGGTCGGCTGGCCGACGGGGCTGAATTTTGGTCGCCGAGCAACCCCTCCTCGTACACCATCCCGCCGGACGCGACTGCCGACGCTATCCTTCCCTCGCCGCGACCTCCCGCTTTCCTTCGCGCTCTGCCAGACCCACGCTTTCCTTCGCGCGCTGCCAGACCCACGCTTTCTTTCCTTCCTTCCCTCACCCCGGCCGCCCTCCAACGCTTTCCTTCGTCCGTCACCGCGCCTTTCCTTCGTTCCTTTCCTTGTTTTTGGCTCAGCCGCCGTTTCCAGCGGCATACCTCCCTCCAACGCCTCCTTTTCGTTTTTGGGCTCTTGCCGGCTCGGCCAGCGGCATACTGTGCGGATGGCGTTGACTGACGAGGCGATCGTCAAGATCAAAGAGATGATCACCTCGGGGGAGCTGGGGCCGGGAGACCGCTTGCCCAAGGAGGCCGACCTGGCCGCCCGGCTCGGGTTGTCCCGCAACTCGCTCCGGGAAGCGGTGAAAGCGCTCACCCTCGTCAACGTGCTCGACGTCCGGCACGGCGACGGGACGTTCGTCACCAGCCTCGACTCCGCGCACCTGCTCGACGCGCTGAGCTTCATGGTCGACCTGCACCGCGACGACTCTGTCCTGCAGTTCTTCGAGGTACGCCGGTTGCTGGAACCGGGCGTCGCCGCACTCGCCGCGGGCCGGATCAGCAAGGAGCAGCTCGAGGAGCTCCGGACCCTGACCGAGGGCCTCACCTCGTCGCCGGGCGTGGACGAGCTCGTCAGCAACGACCTCAGGTTCCATCGCGGCATCGCCGAGGCGACCGGGAACGCGGTCGTCTGTTCGCTTCTCGACGGTATCTCCGGCGCCACCCAGCGGGCCCGGATCTGGCGCGGCGTCACCCAGGCCGGCGCGGTCGAACGCACCCTGGCTGAACACACCGCCATCCTCGACGCGATCGAACTCGGCGACGCCGAGGCCGCCCGCGCTTGGATGACTGCTCACATCGCCGGCATCGAGACCTGGCTCCGCAAAGCCCCCTGATTCAGACCAGACCGCGAAGTACCTGATCGTCAGCACTTCCGGGCGCAGGGAAATAGACGTACATGACGTGCCCCTCCGGACCCGCGAGCGCAAAGGTCTCGAAGCTGAGGCGGAGGATGCCGACGCCCTCGACCTGGAGGCGCTTCTCACCCATCACGCGCTCGTATACATCGTGGGAGTCCCACAGCGCCCGGAATCTCTCGCTGCGCTCCCGCAGGCTCGTCACGAACTCATCCAGCTCCGGCCGGCGCGTAGCGACCGTGGCACGCAGACCGGTAACAGCCTGCAGAGCGATCTCGTCCCAGTCGGGGTAGACGGTCTTCGCGCGCGGATCGAGGAAGGTGAACTCGATCAGGTTCTCGCCCGCGCGCCACGCCGGATTGACGCGAGCCGCGAGCGGGGTCGCGGCCAGCACCTCCCGAGTCGGCCCGACGACGAAGGCAGGCAGGTCGCTCCAGCGTTCCAGCAGGTGCAGCACACCCGGTCGCACTCCCTGGGCAGATACTGCGTCAGCCGGTCCCAGCGAAGGCATCGCGAGGGACGAGAGATAGGCCCGCTCGGTGTCGTCCAACCGCAGTACGTCGGCCAGTGCAGCAAGGATCTCCCGTGACGGATGCCGATCGCGGCCTTGCTCTATGCGTGCGTAGTACGAGGGACTGACGCCGGCCAGGACAGCCAGTTCCTCGCGGCGCAGGCCTTTGACCCGCCGCCGGGTGTTGTCGACGACTCCGGCGGAGGTGGCATCGATCTTCTCCCGGCGACTGCGCAGAAAGGCTCCGAGTTCGTTGGTTGCCATCGACTACGACAGTACCGAAACAGACCCTCCGAGGGCCTGCCTCAAGGGGGAGTGGTCCGTCCGTGAACTTGCTGGTCGGATAGAGACATGTCTCAAGAAACGAAGAAATCGCCGGTCTGGTTGATCACTGGATGCTCCAGCGGATTGGGCCGCGCGCTTGCCGAACACGCCCTCGAGCGCGGTGATCGGGTGGCCGTCACGGCCCGCGACGTGTCCAGCGTTGCCGCTCTTGCTGCCGCATATGGAGATCGCGCGCTGGCTCTGCAACTGGATGTCACCGACGGCGCATCAGTAGAGAACGCGGTCCAGGCTTGCGAGGCGGCCTTCGGGCGTATCGACGTACTGGTCAACAACGCTGGGTATGGCTACCTGGCGGCTATCGAGGAAGGCGAGGAGGACGCCGTACGGGATTTGTATGACACCAACGTGCATGGGGTGGTGACGGTCCTCAAGGCTGTACTTCCTGGGATGCGGGCTCGTCGTTCGGGTCGCATCGTCAACGTCTCGTCGTTCGGTGGGCTCGCTGCTTTTGCGGCGACCGGCTACTACCACGCGACCAAGTTCGCGCTGGAAGGTTTGTCGGAATCGCTGGCCGCCGAGGTAGCGCCGCTGGGGATCTCGGTGACGATCGCGGAACCGGGTGGGCTGCGGACCCAATGGGCCGGGGCATCGATGCAGCAGTCGCCGGTCCGGTTCGACGACTACGAGCAGACTGCCGGCAAACGCCGCGAGTCGACCTTGGCCGTCTCCGGCAACCAACCCGGCGACCCGGCCCGAGCCGCCGTCGCCATCGCCACGGTCGTAGACACCGACACCCCACCGCTCCGCCTACTCCTCGGCTCCGATGCATTGGCTGGAGCCAGAGCCCGCCTGGACCGGCTGCGCGGCGAGATCGATGCCAATGAAGAACTGACGAGAAGCGCGGACCTGCCCACCGCGGCCGCGCGCGGCTGACCCCGCGCCCCG